>NZ_JAAGOG010000044.1:0-46499 GCF_010747425.1 Nostoc sp. UIC 10630 | reverse complement strand
TATCCGACACACGACCTTTGATTTCCCCACCCTTCAAATGTACGGAGCTTTTTCAGAAATCAAATATTAGTCCTATACCCGTATTATCTCGCAGTCCTTTTCAGAAATCAAATATGATTCCTATAGTTGATGGATATGTTGGAGCGATCGCTCCTGTAGTTGCATAGAGTAATTTAGCCTGAGAATGTTGCTGTTATCAGAGTTTTTGGGAACTATATGGTTGTCAGAGGATAAATTTGCCAGTCAGTCTGCAAAATAGATGTGACTTAGCTGCGATCGCAGGCAATAGTAAACAATAAATAAGGAGTTAAATTAATTTAAATACATGAATTATAAGCCATATCTACAAATGCTTAACCTCCCAGAAGATAGTTTAATTTTAGTGGTGGATGATACCACTACAAATTTAGGAATTGTCTTTGACATATTAACTAATGTTGGTTTTAAAGTCGTTACAGAAAATGATGGCAGTAGGGCAATTAAGCAGGCTGAAGAGCAATTACCTGATTTAATTTTATTAGATGTAATGATGCCGGGAATAGATGGATTTGAAACTTGTAAAAGACTGAAAGAAAATTCAGCTACTTGTGATATTCCAGTAATTTTTATGACAGCTAACTCTGATACTAATAGTAAAGTTAGGGGTCTAAATATAGGGGCAGTTGATTATATTACTAAACCCTTTAATGAAGAAGAATTACTAGCTAGAATTAAAACCCATCTGCAATTACGAAATCTTACAAAAACTTTAGAGAAACGAGTTGCAGAAAGGACAGCAGCATTGTCTAGGGCATTAAAAGACCTACAAGAGTCTCAACTTCAGCTTGTGCAGACAGAAAAAATGTCTGCTCTTGGTCAGTTAGTAGCAGGAGTTGCTCATGAAATTAATAATCCAGTTAGTTTCATTCATGGAAATCTCGGACATGCTTCAGTATATTTTCAAGACATGGCTAATATTATTAACCTCTATCAGCAGTACTATCCAAATCCGGTACCAGAAATTCAAGAGGAAATTGCAGGGATAGATTTGAAGTATATGCTTTCCGATTTACCTAACTTAATTTCTTCAATGAAAGAGGGTGTTCAACGCATTCGTAATATTAGTACTAGTTTGAGAACTTTTTCTCGCGCAGATAGCGATCGCAAAGTTTCTTGCAACATTCATGATGGCATTGACAGTACAATCATGATTCTTAAACACCGTTTAAAAGCATCCGAGAATCGACCTGATATTCAAATAATTAGAGATTACAAGAATTTACCAGATTTAGAATGCTTTATCGGACAGCTTAATCAGGTATTTATGAATTTATTAGCTAATGCTATTGATTCTTTAGAGGAGTCTAATATAGGACGAACTTATATTGAAATTGAAGCAAATCCTAATCAAATTTTTATTCAGACTACTCTCAATGAAAACAATAATTATATTCTAATTCGGATTAAAGATAATGGGGTGGGAATGTCGGCTGATGTCCAGCAAAAAATCTTCGACTATTTATTTACCACTAAGCCTGTTGGTCAAGGTACAGGATTAGGATTATCAATTGCTCATCAAATTGTTGTCGAAAAACATGGAGGAACTCTGGAGGTAAATTCAGCACTAGGACACGGTTCAGAATTCATCATCAGGCTTCCCCTTTCCTAATCATACTAAATGCCGTTATCGGAATCTTTATGTTTAAAACAGCAGTAGGTCACAGTAACGATCCAGATTCTCTGTCAGCAATTGAAGAAGTTCTTCAGCAATGTATCAGTTCCCTTGGAGGAGATATACCAAAAGCTGGGATTCTTTTTTCTGCGATTGACTTCGAACATGGTCTCATTTTGCAACAAATTCGTCACGTTTTTCCAGGTATTGAGTTGATTGGTGGAACAACAGATGGAGAAATTTCTTCAGTCTTAGAATTTCAGCAAGACTCAATCACCTTAATGTTATTTTGCTCAGACGAAGTTGAAATTCATG
The DNA here is from genome assembly GCF_010747425.1 of Nostoc sp. UIC 10630. NCBI lineage: Bacteria > Bacillati > Cyanobacteriota > Cyanophyceae > Nostocales > Nostocaceae > Nostoc > Nostoc sp. UIC 10630. The sequence goes on along the minus strand of NZ_JAAGOG010000044.1, from coordinate 44,533 downwards.
CAGGAGTTGGACGCAAAGTTTCAGGCGATCCAATTGCTGTAACTAAACAAGCTATAGAGCAAGCCAAAGCAAAAAGTACTGAAACTCCAAGGCTATGTTTAACTCATCCAGAGAGTCTTACAGTTAGTGGTGTATCTATATTGCATGGCTTAAAATTAGCTCTTGGTCAAAATGTGCCGATATTCGGTGGTTTAGCAGGCGATCAGTCCAGATATCAAAATACATATCAATTTTTTAACACAGAAGTATTAAGTGATTCTGTACCAATTCTGCTTTTTTCGGGCACAATATTGTTTTCTCATGGTGTTGCAAGTGGTTGGCATCCTATCGGTCAAATAAGCCAAGTGACTAAAATAGATAAGAACATACTCTATGAAATAGATGGTAAACCAGCTTTAGATTTTTATCATCATTATCTAGGTTTACTTCCTCCTTCAATGGAATATCCTCTAGCAGTATTTGATCGGAATGGAGACAATTTTTATATAAGAGCGCCGATTGCTTACAATCAGGAATCTGGTAGCATCACCTTTTTTGCAGATATTCCCGATCGAGCTGTAATTCAAATTGCAGAAGCAGGTTATGAAGATATTTTGGTAGCTTCCAAAGCATCATTCATGAATGCTTTAAATAGTTATCCAGGTGCAGAACCAAGTGCTGTTTTATTTTTTTCATGTGTAGCTCGTCGGCAAATACTTGGTACGAGAGCAAAAGAAGAGTACCAGAATACAAAACTCTGTTTAACTTACCATTTACCTGCTTGTGGATTTTATTCTTATGGAGAAATTGCTCCTATAGATCGAATTAGCGAGACACAATTCCACAATGAAACTTTTGTAACTTTAATTTTGGGAACTCGATAGAAGCTTATGGAATTTGTGGATTACCAACAAGAAAATAAGGAACTAAAAAAAGCGAATAGAATTCTCCAAAAGCAATTAGAGCGTTCTGAAGTAAACCGGGTAAAGCTAGAAGAGACAAATGAAAAAAAAGAATATTTGCTCAGGAAAGTAATTGCTGAATTAAAAGAATATCAAAACAATCTAGAAGAAAGAACCCATGAACTAGAAATGATGCTTCTTAATCTTCAGATAATGCAGAATAAAATGTCTAGTTTGGGAAGTCTAGTTGCAGATGTAGCTCATGAGATTAACAATCCAGTTGGCTTTATAGAAGGTAATCTGGCTCCGGCTCAAGAGTATATTCAGAATTTGTTACATCTGATCGACCTATATCAAAAAACCTATCCTCAAGCATCTCAAGAAATTCAAGAAATAATCCAAGTAATGGATATAGAGTATGTGCGCGAGGATTTACCTAAACTAGTTTCATCAATGAAAGAAGGTACTAATCGCATTTCTAGTATTAGCAATAGCTTGCGAAGTTTCTCTAGAGCAGATACAGAACAAAAAGTTCTGTTTAACCTTAATAAAGGTATTGATAACACTCTTTTTATTCTCAAGCATCGCTTGAAAGATAATAAGATTCGTCCTGCTATTCAAGTAATTAAAAATTACGGTGAGCTTCCTCCCTTACCATGCTTTCCAGGACAATTGAGTCAGGTATTTATGAATTTGTTGGCAAATGCAATTGATGCTTTAGATGAGTCGAATTCTGGATTGAGTTTTGATGAAATTAATAAAAGTCCCAATCAAATTATAATTCATACTGCTCGAAACAAAGATGAAAATCACGCATTGATTAGGATCCAAGATAATGGTGTAGGAATGTCGTCGGATGTTCAGCAAAAAATATTTGGTCATTTGTTCACAACAAAACCTGTGGGGAAAGGAACAGGATTAGGATTATCAATTGCCTATCAAATAATTGTTCAAAAACATAGGGGAATTCTAGAAGTAAAATCTATCTTAGGAAAAGGTTCTGAGTTTATCATCAGCATTCCTATATCTTAAAACAGGAAATTTATCAATTATTAATATTAATTAAAATAAATATTTAATTTAGAATCAGGCGATCGTGAACTAATAATTTGTGGCCCATAATTGGTAATTAAATGCGCTTTTAGAAAAACAAAATTCATTTATTTAAAACAGAAAAGCTTTATCATGATTGTCAGTGAGCTGGTTTATTTGAGAGTGAGAATTGGTTTGAAGCTAGAAGAGACTTTGCAAAACTGGGAACTATCGCAACGACAAGATTTAGAATTTGCGATCGCTATCACAATTTATTAGAAACACAAGCAAGCACCAAATTCTTTAAAGAAAGGTATCAACCAGTTACTTTATGGTCATTTTGGGGAACTCTATAACTGTAGTTCCAAGATTGTGTTCTCAAAATTTATGACTAATGCACTTAATCATTCGATAGCCACGCTTAATGTTTCTTTAGAACGCGATATATTTTTACGTACATTAATTAGAGAATTATCTGGCACTTTGCAGGATGTAGTTGGCTTAGAAGAAGCTTCTGGATTTATTAGTGTAGTTGGTGAAAGGATGGCTACGCAGCTTGACCAAGATTACAAATCTGCTCTGGAAGTCTCTAAACTCTCTCGTAAGCAGGTCGCTGATGTCTTGATTGATTTAAAAAAACGAATCCAGGGCGATTTTTATGTTGTTGAGCAGGATGATGAAAAAATTGTCTTTGGCAACCGCGTCTGCCCATTTGGGGAAAAAGTGCTTAATCGCCCTGCCATGTGTATGATGACTTCAAACGTCTTTGGGACGATCGCAGCTAATAATCTGGGATATGCGAAAGTAGAATTGCAACAGACAATAGCACAGGGTGCTTCGGGATGTAGAGTTATTGTTTACTTAAAATTTACAGAAGAGGCAGAAGATGCAGAAGGTCGAGAATACTTTAGGGGAATAGAATCCGTGTAAATTCTTCCTCACTAAACTAACCATAGGATACAAGCTTGAGTGCAGATATGTAAATTAGAATCGAACCCTGAAATTGGAAGCCCCATGACTCCCGAACAATTTCTTGAATTTGCCAGAGTTTTACCAGAACCTTTGCTCCTGGTGAGTGGAGAGGGTCAGTTGCTCGCGACCAATCAACCAGTAGCAGATATGCTGGGGTTACGTCGTCAGGAACTGCGGGGGAAAATGCTCATTGAACTTGTAACTCAGTCTGTTGACGATGTTGTCAAGTACCTGCAAGCTTGTTCAAGTAGTAGAGCAATGGTTATTGGCTCCTTGACTTTGCGAAAGAATGATGGACAAACCTTAATATGTCGTAGTCAAGGAGCCGTTATTCAACCTTGGTCTCCTGAATCTTCAAGTTTAATTCTCTTACGCTTAGAAAATAGAACTTTAGCTAGCAGTAATTTCGTTCTCCTAAACCAGAAAATCGATGAGTTAGCAAAAGAAGTTCAGAGACGTAAACAAGCGGAGGAAGCGCTGTGGAAAGCTAATCAAGAGTTAGAAATTCGGGTTGAGGAACGTACAACTGCTTTACAAGAAACACTAAACGAACTACAACTTACCCAAACTCAACTTATCCAAGCTGAGAAAATGTCTAGTTTAGGTCAGATGGTTGCTGGTATTGCTCATGAAATAAATAACCCCGTCAGTTTTATTTATGGAAACCTCCACCACGCCTATAAATACACTCATGATTTACTGAAATTGGTGCAAATCTATCAACAACTTTGTCCCAATACTCCTCTAGAAATCCAACAGGAGCTAGAAGAAATAGACTTAGATTTTCTGATTCAAGATATAACTAAACTCTTCCAGTCAATGACAGTGGGAACAGAGCGAATTCAGGAAATTGTTAAATCACTACGTAACTTTTCCAGACTGGATGAAGCAGAGCTTAAACAAGTCAATATACATGAAGGAATTGATAGTGCTTTAATGATTTTGGAGCATCGATTCCAAGCTAGGCATGAGTATCCAGAAATCAAAGTGATCAAAAAATATAGTCAGCTACCTAATGTAACTTGCTATCCTGGTCAACTTAACCAAGTGTTTATGAATATTCTTGCTAATGCGATCGATGCACTGGAAGCGCTGGCAGTCAATTCACAAACAACTGACAATCAAAAGCTGACAAATAATAATCCCCAAATTCAAATCAAAACTGAGGTAATCAATGAAAAATGGATTGCGGTTAGTATTGCTGATAATGGTTTGGGAATAGATGAACAAGTTCGCTCAAAGGTATTCGATCCATTTTTCACTACCAAAACCGTGGGTAAAGGCACAGGACTAGGGCTATCTGTAAGCTATCAAATTATAGTTGAAAAACATGGCGGACAACTGAGCTGTTTTTCTGTTCCAGGAAAAGGTGCAGAATTTGTTATCAAGATACCTGTTAACTCAGTCTCATAAAATTTTAGGACTTACGTAAAAGAATTACGCCTACAATTTTGCGTAAGTTCTATAGGTACATCTTCATACAGAATTCAATACTGCTCGAAGCAACACATTCTTGGGTAAAGACGCGATGAATCGCGTCTCTACAGATGGTCTATTTGTTGCATTCTTTTGTCAAATTGGTATTAAAGGTTTTTTCTTTCCCCCGCCCCTTATCCCTAGAGGTTACCCCACCTTACCCTTTTCCCCAAAACCTGACAAGTATTGATACAGAATTGGTATTAATAGATATGAAAAACGCCTGTCTGCTAATTAGCAAACAGACGTATCTTTGAGTAGAAAGTTATATTGAGAATCGGTTAAATCTTAGCGGTAGAATCAACTGAGGGTTGAGACTGACTAACCGAATCTAACTTTGGCAAAAGCAGTAGATTTTGTGCTTCTACATGACTGTTGATTGTTGCTTGCAAAAATGGGGTATTGGAGATGGAATTGTTAGCCAATGTAAACAGTGGATTTGACAAAATCCCTGCTAGGGAAGTGGCAATTAATGTTATCACTAACCCGACTTGCAAAGGTCTTAGTCCAGGTAAATCCCAACGCACTTGTGGATAATTCTTCACCGCGTCGGACATTTCATGGGGTTCTTTAACTACCATCATCTTAACTACGCGAATGTAGTAGTAGATGGAGACGACGGTGGTAACTAAGCCCAGTAAGACTAACCAATAAAGTCCTGCTTGCCAACCAGCCCAGAATAAGTAAATCTTGCCGAAAAATCCAGCTAATGGTGGAATACCACCCAAGGAAAGCAGAGCAATACTCAACCCCAATGTTAGGAGTGGGTCTTTTTGATATAAGCCGGAGTATTCGGCAATCTGGTCGGTTCCTGTCCGCAGTGAGAACAGGATGATGCAGGTAAAGCCGCACAGGTTCATGAACAAGTAAACCAGTAGGTAAAATATCATACTGGCATACCCGGCTTGTGTACCAGCAATCAAGCCAATCATCACAAACCCGGCTTGGGCAATGGATGAATAAGCTAGCATTCGTTTCATGCTGGTTTGGGCTAGGGCGACTACGTTACCCAAAATCATGCTGAGAACAGCTAAAGCAGTGAAGACAAATCTCCATTCGTCTGCAACAAGAGGGAAGGCTGTTGTCAGCAAGCGGATGGCTAGGGCAAACCCAGCTGCTTTGGAACCAACAGATAAAAAGGCGATGACTGGGGTGGGAGCGCCTTCGTAAACATCTGGTGTCCACTGGTGGAAAGGTGCAGCGGAGATTTTAAAGCCAATACCTGCGATCGCAAAAACTAGAGCAATCACTAAACCTAAAGATTGTCCCACTTTCGCTGTGGCAATGCCATTAGCGATCGCACTTAATTCAGTTTGTCCTCCAGATAATCCATACAGCAGTGATACACCGTACAAAAATACTGCTGTACTGGAAGCTCCAATTAACAAGTATTTCAGCGCCGCTTCATTGGAGCGGGGGTCACGCTTGGTATAACCTGTCAACAAGTAAGATGAAATACTCAGGGTTTCTAGGGAGATGAAAATCATCACCAACTCACTAGCCCCGGATAAAAACATCCCTCCTAAAGTAGCACTCAGCAAAATAGCGATGAATTCGGCTAAAGGAGTACCGCTTTGATCGACGTAGCGAATTGACATCAGTATAGTCACAGCCGCAGACAAGGCAATGATGCCGCGAAAGACGATACTTAAGTCATCACCATTAAAGCCACCGGTAAAAGAGATGGGATTAGGATTGTCCCATTGAAAATATAGGGCGACAATGGAAGCAAATAAACCTGCGATCGCTAGATATCCAATCCAGCGTGCTGATGTACGCCCCAAAATCAAATCAACAATCAAAACCCCCAAGAGGGTGAGAATAACAATCCCCTCTGGCAAAATCGTTCCAGCGTTCAACTGGGATGCAATATTAGCAAAATCCATGAGATGTATAGGTTTTGGCGATTAGACATTAAGGCTAACTCTGTTCACTCTAGCAAGTTTTCTAATCCCCGGACTAGCTCTTTGAACAAGAGCTTAACAGCTTGGGTGCAGATTGCGATCGCCTACGGCATACTGTTCGCGTTCGCACCAACTTCACTAGTTTACCAGCAGGTTTCTCAGTAGTTAGGGATTCGCCTAAATACTTTCCTACTTGGTTTTAAGGTATGACCTTAATTAAATAATGATGCCGCAGCTGCGATCGCTATATACAAAAAGCTAATTAATAATTAATAAGGGCACAGAATTGCTGTGCCCCTACAAGATTTATAACTTCTAACTTTATTAAAAACCGACTGATGGCAGCTTGCCTTGTAGCGATTGAAATTTAGACTGAACACAGTTTGCACAATTGCAACCAACTTGATCAATAATCGGATTGGATGTTTGAATCAAGTTCGGGGTTGCCAGATCAGAAATTTGTTGTGTAGACGCTACAGTAACAATTTGTGTAGCATATAGAGATTTGAGGCTGGATGCGTGTACTGGATTAACTATCAGCAGCATGGATACCAGAAATGCGGGACAAGCAAGTAAAATCAGTTTCACTATGTTCATAATTTACACAAAAATACCTTTGGTCATACAGCATAACCAATAAATTGCAGAGGTTCAACTTTAATTACTGAGTATTATTTAACTGCGCCCAAATCCTTGACCTCGTAAAACCTTTGACCAAATAACCAATTCGCCTTGCTCACCGCCTGCGGCCAGTAATTTGCCTTGGGGATGCCAAGCTAAGGTCGAAAAACCTCCTGAGACACCTGTGATAATTTGAGATACTTCCTTGGCTTGGTTCCACAAACACAACCAGCCGTCAGCAGCAGCAGAAGCAAGAAGGAAGCTTTTAGGTGCAAAGGCGATCGCATTGATCACACCCACATGATTTGTTAATACTCGTGCTTCCCAACCTAAAGTATCATCCTCTAGTTTCTCCCACACCACAATACCTTCAACACTGGAAGATGCCAGGATTGGCGCACCTACTTTAGTCATAGCTTCTGACCATGCCAATTGGCGAATTTTTCCAGGGAAACCACGCATCACCCAAGGGTCGGGATTGTTCCATTCTAAAACGGTGACACTACGATCCATGTTGCCAGAAGCGAGGAATTTACCATCGGGCGACCAAGCCATCGCTAAACTGACAGTAGTCATATCTAGGCTGTATGGTTCCTCATCCCAGTTTTGACTATGCCAAATCTTTACTCCCTTATAACCACTAATGGCTAAGTATTGTCCGTCAATGCGCCAATCTATACCCAATACTGAAGAGTTGTCAAAATTCAGCGTCACGACAATTTCATGAGTATCTGCATCCCAGACTTGGACGTACCGCCCCAAACTAAAAGCCAGTTGGTTACTGGTGTAATTCCAAGCTAGTTTGTCAACCCATGCGGGGGCATTTTCTAAGGTGGCGATTAATTCAGTGTCGCGCCAAATTTTTACTTGTCCATCTTGTCCACCAACGGCTAAGAATTTTCCATCTGGGGAAAAGGCGAGACAGTCTACTGATTTACCGTTACCAGCTTGTAAAGTTGTGAGTTCGCCATCATTCCACAGAACCACTTCACCGGCGGCGGAAGTTGCTGCTAAAGTTTTAACTTTTGGCGACCAAGCGATCGCAGTTACATAATCTGAAAGTGTCCCCGAATAGTGTTGTTCAAATTCCTTTGATTTGGTTGTGGAGTTCATAGTTATTGGGTACTGGGGAATAGGGACTAGGGACTGGGGACTAGGGACTAGGGACTGGGGAATAGGGATTAGGGACTGTGGGGAATAGGGATTAGGGACTGGGGACTAGGGAGTAAACTTTTCCCAATCCTCAATCCCCAATCCCCAATCCCCTTTTACGCTAGACAAGCGAGAAAATCTTGTTTGAGTTTGGCTGCATCAAGGTTGCGACCGATAAAGACTAGTTCATTTTTGGGGGTTTCGCTGGGTTTCCAGGGGCGATCGGGTTTGCCATCAAATATCATGTGTACCCCTTGGAATACAAATCGATTATCTTCTCCAGCAATATTTAAAATGCCTTTCATCCGAAAAATATCTGGCCCTTGGGTACGCAGTAACTCGGAAAGCCAAGTGTTTAATTTTTCTCCATCCACAGCACCTGCTTCTACTAAAGCCACAGAATAGACGGTTTCATCGTGTACGTGGGCATCTTCTCCCAAGAAATCTGGATCAATTTCTAATGCGCGTTCTAAATCAAAGGCTTTTACACCCAACAAAGCATCCATTCCTAGTTCAGAATTTTGGGTACGGTAAATTTTTGCGATCGCATTCATCGCCCGAATCCGTGTTTCTAATTCATCTAACTCTTCTGGCGCTACCAAATCTGTTTTATTAAGTAAAATTACATCGGCAAAAGCAATCTGTTCTTGGGCTTCGTCTGCATCCCAATGCTGCCAAATATGCTTGGCATCTACCACTGTCACCACCGCATCTAGAGACAGTTGGCTTTGCAAATCTTCATCAACAAAAAATGTCTGAATCACTGGCGCAGGATCGGCTAATCCAGTCGTTTCAATTACTAAATGATCAAATTTATCGCGCCGCTTCATCAAATTGCCAATGATGCGAATTAAATCGCCGCGCACTGTACAACAGATACAGCCATTATTCATTTCAAATATTTCTTCATCGGCATCAATAATCAATTGATTATCAATACCCACTTCCCCAAATTCATTGACAATCACAGCAACTTTTTTGCCGTGTTCGTAGGTGAGGATGTGATTGAGTAGAGTCGTTTTACCTGCTCCCAAGTAGCCTGTAAGAACAGTAACGGGAACTGAATTGTCGATTACGTCAGCCACCATACTCTAAATTCCCCTTATCTCACCTTATGGATAATCATTATCACATATCATAAATCTTTTTATATTTTTGTGCGAACTTGCTGTTACTTTGGGTTTCAGCAAAATCATCACATAATTTAATCAAGAAACATTTTATTTTTATGCATCTGTAATAAGTAATAAATATAGGACTTACGCAAGATTACACGCTGTAGGGGCAATACTCTGGGTATTCGCCTTTGGATTCTCGTAGAGTAGTCGCTTTGCGTCTACATGAATTACCACTACAGTAAATCTAGGCTTTCACTGCCTTTTTGCGTAAGTTCTATAATCTTAATTTTGCACCAAGGTGCAAAATTGTTCTTTGGATCTTGGTGCAAAGATTTAATTTTATGGAGATAATAAAAAATCTTGAACTACTTCTAAAACAACGGCTGGGTATTCTTCATGCAATCCCAGAGAACCAGGGATAACAACACTTCTCACTCCTGGTAAAGCTACCAAAGCGTTCATTTCTTCTCGTGATTTAGGAGGACTGGATTCCCCTATTACTACCATGAGCGGTACAGTTAAAGACTGCACAAGTTCCAAAAAATCAGATTGTTCGTGTACAGCATCAAGATTACCAGTTACAAAGGCAGCAGATGCAAATCGCGCTCCTGGTTGTTGAGTTGTGTGCCACTTCTTCTCAATAAAACTGGGTGTAACTTTAGCCGCGTCAGTAAAGACATGACGACGATACATGAAACTTAAGAAGGATGGGGTAGTGTTGAGTTTGTAGAGAGCTTGACCAAGTATAGGCGATCGCACCAATCCTCTCACCATGCCAGCTATTTGCTGACTTGCGCCCATTGTCGGCAAAGGCCCACGCCAAGTAGGAGCTAACAACACAATCTTTGAGAAAGCAGCTTGTTGTTTGACAGCTAATTGTAAAACGTAACTAGCAGCATGGCCAGCCGCCACCACAGTAATGGGAGTATTAAAAACAGCTTTGACAAAATCTTCCAGAAATTGCTGATATATTTCCGGTCGGTAATCCAAGCTAGGGCGAGAAGATTCGCCAAATCCAGGCCAATCTATGGCTAAAACCTGAAAATTGGGAGCTAGTAATTTGGCAAGTTCGCCTACTTCTAAACGCGTCGAAACACTGCTGAAAGATGGTAGTAGCAATAGCGGTGAACCTTTACCAAGGGTTTCATAAACAACGCGCAATTGCTGATTTTCCCAATTCCAGAGATATTCTTGAACTACTCCACCAAAGCTAGTAGCAGGAGAGGTAGATAATACATTGGTTGACATGACACTAAATTTTGGTAGTTGTACCTTATTGGTCATTTGTCCTTTGTCCTTTGCAAATGACCAATGACTAATGACCAATGACCAATAACCAAGTTTAGCTAGGCAAATCTAACTTACATTCCAATGCTTTTTTCTGCATGGTCTTAAAAATATTGTAAAACCCATTAGCACGGGAGGGTGTCAGACTAACATTTAAGCCTGTTTCTTGAATAAAATCTGGAGTAAGTTGGACAATTTCAGTTGGCGTTAGTCCCTGCAATCCTTCAACTAGCAGCCCTACTAAACCTTTGGTTAACTGGGAATCAGACTCGCCCTGAAACACAACCTTACCGTCATTCAAAGTTGCTGTGATATAAACTTGAGACACGCAACCAGGAACTTTATTTTCGGGTAATTTATCAGCTTCTGGGAACTCATTGAGCTTCTGAGCATACCAGATTAGCTGTTCGTAACGCCGCTTCGGTTCAGAAGCGCGTTGAAAGCGCTGGACAATTTTAGCAAGCGCAGGTGGCAAAGAATCTAGAGTTGAGGACATAACAGAAGCTGCAAATGATCGGTCTTACCTTGAGTGTAAATTATCTGGAGAGCAATGCCTACGGCGGTCACTGACTTTTACTGAGCGCAGCCGAAGTAGCTTTGTCATTCGCGCAGCGTCTCGTAGAGAAGTGCGGGCTGCGCCTACGTGCCTCTAATTCTCTTGGCATTATGAAGCTAGCGATTAATTGACTATAACTTGTCAAATCCAGATAATTCCTGCGTAGGCGCAGCCCGCCGTAAGCATCGCACTTATCTTCAGTTACCTTTTTAATGCGTCTAATCGCAAAAACTTAATTTTTTTATAAGCAGGCTTTAACAGCAACTCTGTACAAGTTACGTTGTATCGATATGCACTTACAAAAATAGCTGCAAGTAGCTTTTAACTAAGCAGCCAGATGATAATCAACAATTAAAAATTAAAAATCAAAAAAAATTCTGACTTTTAATTTTTAATTTCTCTCCTTTAAGGATTAGTTTGTAGTTTGTGCAGCTAGCATCTGCTTCAGCTTTTCTAATTCCGAAGCCCAACGAGGATCTGGACGAATAGCGTCTGAATCGGTAGTTGTTGTGGTGCTGTTGTCGCGAGAACCGCCGCCACCGCCGCCACGACGGGGCTTTTTAGAGCTTTTCTCCCGACGGCTACCTTCTCTACCTTCTCTATTAACGCTAGGAGTGGGCGTACTACTACCAGCCAGAGTAACTGGTTTAGGAGCTTGTTCGTCGCCCTCTTCACCCTTTGTCCGAGGTAATGCCTTTTCTAGCTTAATGGCAGTGTCTTTAAACATCTGACCATTATACTTTTCAATGATTTCATCAGCTTGTTCGTCATTGTTGACGGTAAGAAAACCGAAACCACGGCATTTGCCAGTTTTGCGGTCTTTAATTAATTTAGTAGTTACAGCTTCACCTTCTGCTGCAAAAACTGCTTGCAAATCTTGACGATCGATTTCTTCTTTAGGCAAATTACCTATATATAGGCGAACGGACATGAACTATACCTCCAGAGTTAAATGAACATGGCAAGGCGAGAAAACAATCACTTGGCTTTGGCTTTTAATTTAAATAGATGCTATTGACCAAGACTGCCATCAACCAATTTTTTGCTCGAAACTGTCAACCTATACAATACAGTTTTTCGTCGGGATCAAGCTTGTTTAATCCAAAGGCCCACACAATGGTGAGCTAATAACACCTTAATTCTAAGAATTGTAAATTTAATAGCCTATTGCCTGCTAAAGTACACGCTTTCTTCCATGCCTTTTTCGCAGAATCAAATACCATTCCTTACATTACCACGGTATTTTCTACGTAGCTAGTTTAGCGCATACATTTCTAACGTTAGTATTACTGGATCGTAACATAAAACACATTTTTTTATTCAAGGGAGCATAATTTGAAACAAAAACCAGCCGGTGGCTGGTTGATTTCCTGCTGTGTTGGGAGGATAAAAAGGTATGGAGGGGGGAAAAGCATCCGAATTCATGACTAAGCTGTAGTGCTGAGTTATGTCGGCTGCTATTGTTTGTGTAAATAAATGTAACACTTTGAAAGATAATCTGCAACTTTTGTTTACATTCCCATTTGTCAGTTGTCCTTTGTCCTTTGTCCTTTGCAAATAACCAATGACCAATGACAAATGACCAATGACTAACCAGTCAGAAAAACGTATGCGCCCAAAGCCTGTGCTGCAACTGCCAAAAAAGTAGACCAGATGGGATGAGGGCTATGAATAGTTTTACCACTTTGAGTTTCTAAGGTGTGGACATCGATCCAAGGTGTTGCTCCTCGCCGGAACCAACCTGTGACGATAATTTGCCGACCGATGAGATCCTGGTGATTCACTGACTGTCCTAGCCAAGAAATGTGGTGTAATTTCACCAAGCCCGTGCTGGATTGGAGGATTAAATCTTGTGCTAGGGAGTTGCTAGTACCTTGACGACCTAATAGTTTACCGGCCAGGCGCACACTGACGCTATCAATAGGTAAGGCACAAGGGTCAGCTAATAGGTTGGGTAGGTAGTCATCAGTTTGCACAGTGGCGGATTTGATGTCAGGGAAAAAAGAATTAATCCGCATTACTGTACCGATGCTAAAGCCAATTAGAAGGCAGCCTGTAATGAAAGACCAATCTTCATATATCCACTTGAGATTTAAAAACTTGAGTACGAATGCTAGTTGCCAGGTTAGCCAGACCAAAGCTGCAAACAGAAACCCTAAAGGAATTCCCAGCCAGGGAGCGATTTGTAATAAGAAAGACTGACGCTTAACCCTTGATGGTTCGCTAGCAAAATGTAGTTCGGTGTCTAGATGCCAGTGACGGGCTATTTTGCAGAGGCGTTCGATGCGATCGCCCATCAAAGAATGACTATTATTAATCGTAAACCATTGGCGGTATGGATTGGCAGTATCCCATTTCAAAAATGATTCAAAAGATAAATTGCTGGCAATGGTGCCCAAAGAAAGGCTTTGTTGATGGCCGACTGGTATCAAGAGATTTAAGCTTTCTAGTTGCCAACTGGTCTGTTCTTCTTTTTGAATATCACCTGCAATACCAATGGAAATTTTGAGTAAAGCGCGAATCAGGGCGTTGGGATTACCGGTGATTTCAGATGCGACGCGATCGCTATAATAAAGCCGCAACCGCGACAACCACAATCCAGTCCCAGTTAGCAAACCCCAAAGTCCATAAACGAGACTAGCCACAATTGTCACCGGCCAGCGCCAGATTTCCCTTGATATTTTGTCTCCCAACTCTGATATTTGCTGATAAAGCTTATAAATTGGTAGTGTCACCAGCAACAACAAAGACATTACAGAAAAATCCCAGTGAGCAATGTGCCCTAGCTGCGTGGCATAAATAATCGCGATTTCATCATCTGCCAATTGCTCTAATAGTCCTTGACTCACAACAATCCTGGCATTACGTGGTAAACTACCGTAAGTCAGGATAATTGGTGCAGCCATTGGTAAAATCCGTAGTTTGGGTAAGGGCCAGTGGCGCTGTTGACAACAACGTTGTAGCACCCGCACAGCTTCGCGGCTATGGGCATTCAATATATCTTTGGAAAATTCTCGCTGACCATATAAGTTCGCCAGTAGCAGATCCAGTAACCAAGGTGATACACCGATCAAAATCACCAATACTATTAGCAACAATTTAGTAGGGTTGCTGTATAAAAGCTGCAACGGCTCCAGATAAGGTAGTTTGACTAAAGTCAGGTTGATGAATCCCATTGCAAACTTGAGGATTTCTCGCATCACCCAAAATAGGGCAATGAATGTTCCTGCTGTTAGCAATCGTAAGGGAATTAATTTTGGTTTACGTAGAGGTTGCCATGCTTTGGCGCGTTGTGCTTGTCGCCAATAAATAACACCAAATAATTTAGCTTGGGTGCGGGTAACAGAACCCATAAAACCGTTTAAAGGTGCAGCCGGTGGTGGTAATGGTGTAGCTACCGTAGCTTTGAGTCTAGGTAGTGGCACCATCGGCGGGGTGTCGTCGCTCTTAGTTTCTATTACTTGCTCTTCTGGCTTTTCCTCTAATGTAGGATTTTCCGGGGGGGTAACTGGGGGAGAATCTGGAGGAGGATCTGGAGTTGAGTTATCAAACGCTACAAATCCAGTTTCGACATTTTTTGATTCTCGATCGCGTTTCTTACGTTTTGTCAGGTGTTCGAGAGCGCGTGTTGCCCACTCTTGAACTTGCGGATTGTTACTCTCAATGAGATTCTGGGAAATAGCGATCGCTTTGGGAACTTCGCCAGTGCGAGCATAAGCCATCACTAAACCAACCTGGGCTTGTAAGCTAGCAGTACCATTATTTTGGCTGCTAGCAATAGGTTCTAGTTGAGCGATCGCTGTTTGGTAATTTCCCTGCTTGAGGGCAATTAAACCAGCCTCCAAAGACGGTTTGGCATGTGAAGGCATACAAATTCTGGCACTCCAATCTCTTCTAGGTGATCCACGTTTGTGCAAAAGCGCGAACCTCGGATGCCGTGGAACTCAACCGCGCCCGAGTTTTGCTTGTCAAGTGAATGATTAAAGATTGAATTCAGGAGTCAGGGGTCAGAATTCAGTTGAGTCTTCATCTGAATTCTGGATTCTGAATTCTGTATTCTTCTTCATTCCTCCACTGGTTGTTGACTAGAAAATACTGGAGCGATCGCGCTTAATTTTAACTCTGGATGGTCGCCCAGTAACTGTTGACAATTCCATTCATTGCGGAATAGCAACACTGGCCGTCCCATACTGTCTTTAACTGTAGTGGTATTGAATATTCGTCCCACCTTTTCTAATGCTTCCCAACCACCCTCAACCCAACGGGCGACACTGTAGGGCAATAAATCTAATATGGTTTCTACACCATACTCGTTTTGTAAGCGAAACTGCACTACTTCAAATTGCAACTGACCCACCGCCGCCAAAATTGGATCGCGCTTGGCTTCATCAGTTGAATACATAATTTGCACAGCACCTTCTTCGCGCAATTCCGCAACGCCTTTTTGGAATTGTTTAGACTTCGAGGGGTTGGGATTCCTCAGAGATGCAAACAGTTCCGGCGAAAAATACGGAATCCCCTCATATTCGAGCTTTTGTCCAGTGTAAATTGTATCCCCGATCGCAAAAACACCGGGATTGTTCAAACCGATCACATCGCCAGGATAAGCCACATCAATCGATTCTCGCTCTTGAGCAAAGAGTTTTTGCGGGCGAGAAAGACGGATGAGTTTACCAATGCGAGCGTGATTCACCATCATATCTTTTTCAAACTTACCAGTACAGACCCGGATAAATGCGACGCGATCGCGGTGTTTCGGGTCCATGTTCGCTTGCAGTTTAAAGACAAACCCCGAAAATTCCGGGTATGTAGGAGCAACTTCGCCAACACTGCTGTAGTGAGAACCGGGTTTGAGGGCATATTCGAGGAAATACTTGAGGAATAACTCTACCCCAAAGTTCGTCATGGCACTACCAAAGAACACAGGTGTCATTTTGCCTTCGTGTACCAACTGCAAATCTAGCTCTGGCCCAACTCCATCTAGCAGTTCTAAATCATTTTTCAGTTGGTAGTACAGGCTTTGTTCTAGCTTCTCTTCTATTCTCGGATCGCCTAATTCGACTATGGTATCACGGGCTTCTCGGCTACCGTGGGCACTGCGTTCAAACAAGTGAATTTGTTGCTTGTGTCGGTCAAAAACACCTTTAAAGCGATCGCCCATACCAATCGGCCAATTGACCGCATAGGTTTGCAATCCCAATTCTTGCTCAATTTCATCCAACAGTTCCAGAGGTTCTCTTCCGGGGCGATCGAGCTTGTTGATAAAAGTAAAAATCGGAATACCGCGCAACTTACACACTTCAAACAATTTGCGGGTTTGGGGTTCCAAGCCTTTTGCCGCATCAATTAACATCACTGCATTATCGGCAGCGGCGAGAGTGCGATAAGTATCTTCACTGAAATCTTGGTGTCCGGGAGTGTCTAATAAATTGATTTGACACTTTTGGTATTCAAATTGCAACACTGTGGAGGTAATGGAAATACCCCGTTGTTGCTCCATCGCCATCCAGTCAGAGGTAGCCTTACGCTGTGCCCGTCGCGCCTTAACCGCCCCAGCTTCGTGAATTGCACCCCCGTACAGCAGTAGCTTTTCTGTTAGTGTCGTTTTACCCGCATCGGGGTGAGATATAATCGCAAAGTTGCGGCGCAGTTCAACTGCTTGAATAAGTTCAGACTGAAGTTCAGTAGACATAATTGTATTTGTTTGTTAGCTAGCTTAATTTTTTTAACTCTGGCAAGTCTTTTAATCTTAAGACAACGATGCTCGTGATAGGGTCGTAGTATAAACAACAATCTAACTAAAGAGGAGAAAGCAATGTACGACACAGACAAGCGAAAGCTTCTATCAGCCTTGTCGCATGGAGCCATTTTTTTCAGCACAACATTGGTATCTGTCGGTGTACCTATCGCCATACTGCTTGTATCTGACGATCCTGTTGTTAAAGAAAACGCCAAAGAATCTATCAATTTCCACTTTAATGTCTGGTTTTATGGTGCAATTCTAGGAGCGCTGTTTTTTCTATTCGGTTGGTTAGTGTTACCTCTATTATTATTGGGACCACTAGCTGGTCTGGGATATCTATTACACTGGGGATTAACAATTTGGGCGCTCATTGGAGTTTTCAGCAATCCTGATATACCCTTCCGTTATCCCTACATTTTCCGATTTCTTTAGAAGAAATTATCATTGGGCATTGGGAATTGTTGGTTATTTTTATTAAGCTGTTGTGCCTTGATGCACACAACCAATCGCCAGGATTTTGCCAATAGAAGGTCTGACGATTTTGAATTTTGAATTGCTTATTATGTCGTTTTTTTCCCAGTCCGTTGGATAGGTGCAACCAAGCTGTAGAATACAAAATTGCCCCACAACTTGATTAAGAGTAGGGCAAAGGACAGTTAAGCACTGTTTGTAGTCTGTCTGACGGCAGGAAAATTTTAGCCTGCTTTTGTGACGCTTTATTTTGTGTCCATTTGCGTTGTTTTTCTTCATAAAATTTTATGTTTCCTACACACCGCCCCCGTCGTCTGCGTACCCATCCTCAACTGCGCCGGATGGTTCGTGAAACTGTTTTAACAACAAGCGATTTAATTTACCCATTATTTGCCGTACCAGGTGAGGGAATCGCTAATGAGGTGAAATCCATGCCCGGAGTCTACCAACTTTCGGTAGATAAAATCGTTGAAGAAGCAAAAGAAGTTTACGACTTAGGAATTCCTTCTATTATTTTATTTGGTATTCCGGCTGATAAAGATGTAGATGCAACTGGTGCTTGGCATGATTGTGGTATCGTCCAAAAAGCAGCGACGGCGGTAAAAGCAGCAGTGCCAGATTTGATTGTAATTGCTGATACTTGTTTGTGTGAGTACACTAGCCACGGTCATTGTGGTTATCTACAAGTTGGTGATTTAACAGGACGAGTTTTAAATGACCCAACTTTGGAATTGTTGAAGAAAACAGCAGTTTCTCAAGCCAGAGCTGGTGCCGATATCATTGCGCCTTCTGGGATGATGGATGGGTTTGTGCAAGCAATTCGTCAGGGTTTGGATGAAGCAGGATTTCAAGACACGCCGATTTTGTCTTATGCTGCTAAATATGCTTCGGGTTATTATGGCCCATTTCGGGATGCCGCAGACTCGACACCGCAATTTGGCGACAGACGAACTTACC
This sequence comes from Nostoc sp. UIC 10630, assembly GCF_010747425.1. NCBI lineage: Bacteria > Bacillati > Cyanobacteriota > Cyanophyceae > Nostocales > Nostocaceae > Nostoc > Nostoc sp. UIC 10630. The sequence goes on along the minus strand of NZ_JAAGOG010000044.1, from coordinate 26,363 downwards.
AAATGGACCCTGGTAACGCCCGCGAAGCAATTAAAGAGATTGACTTGGATATCGCCGAAGGTGCTGATATGCTCATGGTTAAGCCAGCCTTGGCATACATGGATATTATCTGGCGCGTGAAGGAAGCGAGTAACTTACCCGTTGCGGCTTACAATGTTTCTGGCGAGTATGCGATGGTGAAAGCTGCGGCTCTCAATGGTTGGATTGATGAAGAGCGCGTGGTTATGGAAACTTTAACTGGATTTAAACGGGCTGGTGCAGACTTGATTTTGACCTACCATGCCAAAGATGCGGCGCGATGGTTAAAGTAGGCTAGGCATATTGAATACTAATTTAGTGGGAAATCTCACGCAGAGGCGCGAAGACGCAGAGTTGTGTTTTGGTGTTTGGGCGTGAGATTCTTTAGGACTTACGCAAGAGTTAGGGAATAACGTAGACACGGAGGAATATTCCCGTAGGCTACCACAGAGGCACAGAGGACACGGAGAAATAGGAGTTTGAGAGATATTTTCGTCTCGTTAGAGAAGGACGCAAAGGGCACAAAGGAAGGATAGAAGAAAGAGAGATGTAATTTTCACGAATTATTTAGGATTGCTATAGTCGTAGTTGAAATTTATTACGTTTTAAAGTTGTTTCTAGTTCTAATAATAAAAATTAAGAAGCAAATATATTAATTTGCTGATATTTTGCTAAACGCAATTTTCTGCCAGGAACACCTCCCCACAACAAGGCTGAAATCCAAACATTGACATCAAGAATAACTCTCATGTATTAGACCATAATTCTTGTCTGACATCCTTAACAATTGCACTAATTTCTTCTAGCGTGGGTTTGATTTTGTAATAGTATGAAGTTCTCATTTGTTTATCTTTTGTGTTTCGACCTACAGTCAGTTAGTATCTTTCAGCCTAGAAGCATTGAATGTATTTTATACAGCTAATCTAAGTCTTATTACATAAAAAAATCAGCAGATTTGCCGGAGTGAGAGGCGATCGCTCATAAAACCTCTAAAATCTAAATTAAATAGCTTTGATATAGTTATGGCAATTACTCGCTCTATGTTTGGGGTAGTTCGTTTAAAAAACCCAATCTCTAACTAGTGCGATCGCTCACTGTATTTGCGACAACAGCACGATAAAATTCTAAAACCATAATCGTACTAAAAGGTCTAAATGGCAGAAACACTATTCTTCAACGCCTTACGCGAAGCCATTGATGAAGAAATGGCCCGTGACTCCAGCGTATTCGTTCTCGGTGAAGACGTAGGACACTATGGCGGTTCCTACAAAGTTACCAAAGACCTGTACCAAAAATATGGCGAACTCCGCATTCTAGACACCCCCATCGCTGAAAATAGCTTCACTGGTATGGCAGTAGGGGCAGCCATGACTGGCTTACGTCCCATCATCGAAGGCATGAATATGGGCTTTTTATTGCTCGCCTTCAACCAAATATCCAACAACGCTGGGATGCTGCGCTATACTTCCGGCGGTAACTTTAAAATTCCGATGGTAATTCGCGGCCCTGGTGGTGTAGGAAGGCAGCTAGGTGCAGAACATTCCCAACGATTAGAAACTTACTTCCAAGCTGTACCAGGTTTGAAGATTGTTGCCTGCTCGACACCAAGAAACGCTAAAGGCCTACTAAAATCAGCTATCCGCGATGATAACCCCGTGTTGTTCTTTGAACACGTTTTGCTTTACAACTTGAAAGAAGATTTACCAGAAGAAGAATATTTACTACCCTTAGATAAAGCCGAAGTTGTGCGCCAAGGAAAGGATGTCACAATTATCACTTATTCTCGGATGCGGCATCATGTGCTGCAAGCAGTAAAAACACTTGAAAAACAAGGTTACGATCCAGAAGTTATCGATTTAATATCCCTCAAGCCATTAGATTTTGATACAATTGGTGCATCAGTACGTAAAACCCATAAAGTCATTGTTGTGGAAGAATCCATGCGAACTGCGGGTATTGGAGCAGAAGTCATCGCCTCAATAAACGATCGCTTATTTGATGAATTAGATGCGCCAGTACTGCGGCTTTCTTCTCAAGATATCCCCACGCCTTACAACGGCAATCTAGAACGACTAACAATCATCCAACCAGAGCAAATCGTAGAAGCTGTGGAAAAAATGGTGGCGTTGCGGGTTTAAGGGAATAGAGAAGAGATTCAACTACTACTTCTGACTTCCCATTCATAACTTAGGGAGTAGGGAATGGGGAAGAAATTCAACTACGACTTCCCACTCCCAACTTCCCACTCCCTATTTCCCATTCATAACTCCTCAAAAGAGCGCTATTATAGCGTTTGTCAGTTGCGAGTTATGGTATGCAAAGACAGCGATCGCTATTAATTTTGATTTTAGTCCTGATAATCGCCGCTTTTACGGTGATTGCGACAATTCCGATACCCCTGGGACTGGACTTGCGGGGAGGTTCACAGCTAACAATTCAGGTGAAACCATCAGCAGAAATTCCCAAAATCACCGAACGAGAATTGGAAGGTGTGAAGAAAGTTGTCGAAGGCCGGATTAATGGTCTGGGTGTTTCTGAGCCACTGATCCAAACAGTCGGTGCAGATAAAATATTGGTGCAACTACCAGGGGTTAACGATCCAGAGCAAGCCGAACGAGTGTTAGGGGGGACGGCGCAGTTAGAATTTCGTACCCAAAAGCCAAATACAGAAATCCCACTGCGTGCTTTCCAAACATCTAGAGCCGAATTGAAAGTCAAGCAAGAAGAGTTGAGAAAGAGTAGTGACAAAGCAGCAATAGCTAAGAATCAAGAAGATTTACAAAAAAATAATCAAGCGATCGCAGAATTGTTTGAAAGCACTAATCCACCACTAGGTGGCAAATACCTCAAGGATGCTTATGGTGAACCAACTCAAGGTAACAACTGGCACGTTACCATTCGCTTCGACCAAAAGGGTGGTGAACTGTTTGCCAATTTGACGAAGAATCTTGCCGGTACTGGGCGGAGTATTGGTGTTTTTCTAGACAATGAACTGATCAGCGCTCCTAGTGTAGGTATAGAATTTGCCGCCGCAGGTATTACTGGTGGCTCTGCCGTAATTACAGGAAGATTTACCGCACAAGAAGCTAATAACTTGGGTGTACAGCTACGTGGTGGCGCATTACCCGTACCAGTAGAAATCGCAGAAAGGCGGACAGTAGGGGCAACATTAGGTAAAGATAGTATTCAAAGTAGTATTTATGCTGGAGTTGGTGGTCTGACTTTGGTATTAATATTCATGGTGGTTTACTATCGACTACCAGGATTGATTGCGGATGTGTCACTAGTGATCTATTCCCTCTTAACTTGGTCAACCTTTGCTTTATTGGGTGTCACCCTAACTTTGCCGGGAATTGCTGGTTTTATCCTCAGTATTGGGATGGCGGTTGATGCCAATGTCCTAATTTTTGAACGGACACGGGAAGAATTACGAGCAGGTAAATCCCTGTATCGTTCAGTAGAATCTGGTTTTTACCGAGCATTTTCTAGTATTTTAGATAGCAACGTCACTACATGGATTGCTTGTGCTGCCCTGTTTTGGCTGGGGTCTGGTTTAGTCAAAGGCTTTGCTCTTACCTTAGCCTTGGGGGTGGCTGTGAGTATGTTTACCGCAATTACTTGTAGTCGGACATTGCTGTTTTTGGCAATTTCAATTCCCTCCTTGCGGAAGACAGAACTTTTCTGTCCAAACCTGCCAACATCGAATAAGGCAGAGGTGACTCCATGAAACTGAGTATTAACAAATCGCGATCGCTTTGGTGGACTATTTCTACTGCGATTATTCTTGCTGGTATCATCTCAATGGTGATTTCTTGGCAACAACCCAATATTCACGCACCCTTACGCCCCGGTTTAGATTTTATCGGTGGTACAAGGTTACAGTTTGTCCGAGATTGCACTAAACCTGGCAATTGCGACAAACCAATTGATATCAACGCTGTCCGGGAAGTAGCAAAAGCGCAGGGACTAGCTGATAGCAGCATCCAACTTATCTCCGAAAATGGTGCAGAAAATGGTGTACTAATTCGGACAAAAGATTTGACTGTCGATCAGCGCACCAAGTTGCAAAATGCTTTAAGCGAAGAAATTGGGGTTTTTGATCCGCAAAAAAATCAAATTGACTCCGTTGGCCCTACCTTGGGAAAAGAACTATTGAGGTCTGGGATCTTAGCTCTGATAGTTTCCTTCATTGGTATTACTATCTATATGAGCTTCCGCTTCCAGTTAGATTATGCTGTGTTTGCGATCGTTGCCCTATTTCACGATATCTTGATCACAGTTGGGGCTTTTTCACTTTTGGGTTTGGTAGCGGGCATCGAAGTAGATAGCCTTTTTATCGTCGCCTTACTGACCATCACAGGTTTCTCAGTCAACGACACAGTGGTGATTTACGATCGCATTCGGGAAACCATTAAAATCAATCCTGAACACCCAATTGCCGAAATTGTCGATGATGCGGTTAACCAAACTTTGACAAGATCGATCAACACGACCTTAACCGTGCTGTTGACATTAACTTCCATCTTTCTATTTGGTGGAGAAACACTGAGATATTTCGCTCTAGCTTTGATTATTGGGTTCACGATGGGAGCTTATTCAAGTATTTTCATCGCTAGTACTCTCCTTACTTGGTGGCGAGAGAGGGATGAATCCCAAGTGTTAGAAAGCGTAGAGCCGATTGATACATCCACCAGTTCTCAGGATAGTTAAACTTGTGTGCATTTCACAATTGGGTTAAAGCATTTTAAATTGCTCACCTATGCTTTGGAATTTTATTCTTCTATGGATCAACCTGAAGAACCATTAATCCCTAATCCAGAATTTGAGAACTCTGACGCATCCTTTATTCAACAAGTGCAAAGGCTACACAAGCTGACATTATACGGTAGATGGCTGTTTGTCGGCGGTTTGTGGCTCACCATTGCACCTGTTAGCTTGTGGGGTCTACGTGCAGAAATTTCTCTGTGGCAACAATATTTTACCTGGGTAGCGGTGCGATATGGACTCTTCTACCATCCACTGTCTACCTTCGGTTTAGCCTTTTGTATTGGGATGACTGCTGCTGTTTTAGTTTGGCAAAGTCGAAATATCTTATTTGGACTCCCAAAGCCGGAAAAACAACGTTTAGAAAAACAAGTTTATCGGATACGTCAGCAGGGGCCAAGTCATCCTCTGTGGAAGTGGGTTTGTCATTAATTTTTTTTTCTCGTTGCATATACATATACACGTACAGCAATTTTTAGCAAAATATGACTTAAATATACAAAGATATTGCCAAAAGTGGATGCCATAAATGAACGAGTCTCAGATTCAATTTAGCGAACGCAAATCTGAAATTGACCTTTACCAACTCCAAGAACTGTTAAACGTTTCAGCTTTCTGGGCAAAGGGACGCAGTATTGAAGATTTAGGTATAGCCGTTGCCAATAGTGAACCAGTGATTTCTGTCTCGGATAGCGATCGACTCATTGGCTTTGCTAGAGCAACATCTGATGGCATATATCGCGCCACAATTTGGGATGTTGTCATTCATCCAGATTATCAAAGTAGTGGGTTGGGAAGCAAGTTAGTAGAAACCGTTTTGTGTCATCCCCGCATGAGGTGGGTTGAGCGCGTTTATCTGATGACTACTCACCAGCAGGGCTTCTACGAAAAGATGGGTTTTCAAACCAATACCACCACTACAATGGTGCTACACAACCTAGCTAACCGTGTTTTTGTTGCTGCTACAGAAGTTCAGCTTCAGGAATCACTAGGGGGATAGAGATTTGTAGTCTGGTAATCTCCTGATGTGGTTCCTTGGCAATGGTCGAAGGCAGGATTTCTAACTTTCCTCCCATAACTTCCACTAAAGTCTGATTGATTAATAACCTCATTCCTGGGGAAAGAGCAGCCTTTTGATCAATTTGGAGCTGCTGCTCATCAGATTTGAGCAAATCAATCGGCTCGCTTGAGGGTATAGCATGAGTTGGAACATCCAGCCAAATGGTTACAAAATTATTTGTAGGTAAGATATTGCTAGAAATACAAATACTGCCTTCCTCCATTTGAGTAATGGCAGTGTCTATTAAACTGATCAATATTTGGCGGAGCCAGAGATAATCTGCTAAAACATAAATTTCTGGATCGGCGGGTAACAATTGCAAAGGAAAATTGCGATTAGCCGCCAGCATATAAGTTAATTTATGAACCTCTTCCAAAATTTGCGCTAACGGTCGGGGCTGAATATCTAATTTATTAGTACCGTGTTCCGTTCTCGCAACGGTGAGAATTTCATCTATCAGCTTGAGTAGCTTCAGCGTTCGTTCGTGAGCTTGACCAATAAATTCTCTTTCTTCAGCCGGATCTTCACATAAATCTGACAAAATTAATTGATGCAAGCCAATCAAACCATTGAGAGGCGATCGCAATTCATGGGTAGTTCGTGCCAAAAAACCAGCTTTAAACTGGCTCATTTCCCTTGCCATAAAGTATGCCAGCTGCGTTTGCTGTAGCTGTTGTGATATTGGTGGCATCTCTTCTTGATCTAATGGCGCTATTAGAGATGAGCTAGATAAAACATTTGCTGATGCCTGCGGCGGGCGTAGCCATAGCACAAATAACCGATAGAAAATCATACCTAGTGCGAGTCCTGCTCCTAGATATATCCAGTTGATCCAATTCATAATTAGGCAATTATTAACTTGTTAATTGACCACAACAGCGCAGACTAAAGTTCCAGATTTCTCTGTTGTGAAAATCAGGAAAACAACATTATAACTACCTATATCTATTTATCACTCGAAATGTCTAACTTTATCGCACCTTGTCGTAAAATCTGCCAATTTATGCCTGTCCATTTAGCAACGGTGGAAGGTATACCCATTGCTGCTGTTTCACCCTGACATTCTGTTGTTGTTAGAGTCAAAACCTGGGGAAACTGAGTCTCAATTTCTGCCATCCTTTGCAAAGGTGGCTGACCAGAAAAATTAGCGCTAGTGGTAGCAAGGGGGCCTGTTTGCGCCAAAATAGTTCGAGCGATCGCACTGTTCGGGACTCGAATACCAATTGTCGTTGGATCAACAGGGTTCATGACTTTTGGCAATCGTTCACTTGCTGGCAAAACTAATGTCAGCCCTCCTGGCCAATGTTTCTCAACTAGTTCTTGCCAAACTTTATACTCGTTTTCACTACCTTTAACATAGAGCCACAAATCTTCAGCACTAGCAGCCATCAAAATCAAAGGTTTGTCTTGACTGCGTTGCTTCGCCGTAAAAATTAACCCGGCTTTTTCTGGTATCGCTGCAAGTGCAGGAACAGTATCAGTGGGAAAGCTTACCAAAAAACCAGCCTGTGCGCCAGCTATTAGATTTGTTAAAGAAACTTGTGTCATTTTTATGGGTACAGGTATAGAGCATGGAGCATTTTCCCTATGTGCTATGCCCCATGCTCCATACCCCATACCCTATTTCCTAACTTTTGTAGGCAAGGGCAAAGCGTTCAATTCCAGCTAAATCAGCGTGAATTTGAATCTTACAATAGCTACCTTGATTTTGCAAAAGTTCTCGCACTGCATCCGCCTGTCCTGCCATCATCTCAATTAACCATACACCGCCAGATTGTAAATAACTGGGAGAAATTTCTATCAAATGGCGAATGCAATCTAAGCCATCACCGCCACCATCCAAAGCTAGATGTGGTTCATGGTTAACTACTTCTGGTTGCAGTGTAGGTAAGGTGCTGGTGGGTATGTAAGGAGGATTCGACACCATACCACTAAACTGACCTTTGAGAAATGCTAGTGGCTCCCACCAAGAACCTTGATAAAATTTAATCCGGTCAGCAAAACCCAAATTAGCAGCGTTGGTTCTGGCGATCGCTAGAGCTTCTAAACTGTAATCAACTGCATGAATTGTTGCTGTTGGCAAGACATCTGCTAATCCGATGGCGATCGCTCCACTGCCAGTACCTAAATCTGCCCAATGTCCTGATACACCGCTTGCTGCTGCTAAAGCTAAATCAATTAAGCTCTCTGTCTCTGGTCTGGGAATCAAAACGGCACTTGACACCGCAATTTGAAAGTTACGCCAAGGTGTCACTCCGGCAATATACTGCACTGGTAAGCGATCGTTTAATCGCCTCTGCCATAGCTGGTCTAACTTTTCTAGAGGTAATTGCAGCTGAATTTGCGGCCAGTTTTTAAAGGATTCCAAACGCAGTGCCAAGCGGTCTAACCCAGCAACTTCTAAGAGTAGCCAATCTACCTCCATTGTTGGCACATCAGTGGCGATCGCTGCTTCAAGGGCTGTATTTCGCCACTGCCAAAGTTGTAAACCAGAAACTATCAGATGCTTCTCCCCCATGCCTCAACCTTGGAGTACATAACCGTTATTTTTTCGGAGCGGGCGCAGCAGCTGGCGATTGATTCGGCGCAAGTGAGCGAATAAAATTGATGGACTCCCGTGATGGATACAGAACAATTTTATTGATACTAGGATCGGTGCTGCTATTAAGAGCCTCCATAACACCGTACAAATCCACTACCTGAATTTCAGTGTTCTCTGCTTCCTTGGGTACGGCTTTTTTGAATTGGTCTAATAGAGCCACTGCTTGCTCTTTTTCAAAGAAAAATGGGATGAATCGCTCGTTGCCTTTTGCCAGGGGAATGGTCAAATAGCTATTATCTTTCTTAAATTTGGGTACAAATAAGGGAATCCCATTGAATTGCTCCCCTTTTTTACCATTTTGATTCAGCATACTTGTTGCTGAAGCTACCTGTGCTTGCGTCGGGACTAAAGTATAAATTACAGAGTCTGATTTCTTTTTGCTTTCTTGGACTATTTTATAGTAGTCTGCCAGGGATAAAGGTCTCACCTGTAAAGTGCTAGCCAATTGGGGATTTTCTTTTTTGAGCCGATTATCAAGGAATTTTTGAGCATCTTGCTTGCTAATAAAAAATCCTACTTGTGAGATCGGCTTGGACGCGTTGTTTTTCCTCGAAAGAACTACAAATTCGCCTTTAGGATTAGTCAAGGTGAATACAGGTACTTCTTGGAGCTTTTTCACTATCTGATCTTGTGGCAACGCTACCGCCTCTAGATTGCCTATTCCCGGTAGATTGCCTATTCCTGAAAGTCCCGCTAAAAATACACTGCCAGCTATACCCAATGTTGCGCCTAAGCGAATAAATGATTTCATGACTGCTCCTCGCATCAATAATCTAATTAAATTAAACAAATGGTTGGATTTGCACAGCACCAACTAGCTTTAGTTATATAGCAATCTATTTCAGTTGGGAAAAATTCATTGTGCGCGTTGAGGTTTAGTGTTAAGCATCAACGGTCAAAATCCAATATTCCCCAGCTATTGAGGGTTGCTATAATCGGTTTCACAAATCGACAGTACTAAAGTTGTGTTCTTCTCGATTTCGCTTTGCTATTCACCACGAAATGCTGTAGATGCCTAGTATATGTCTTTTCAAACGGTGAAAAGTCTCTTAGTCTCTCGACCTTAGATATGATAAATGCCATTCTATCGGCTTTCTCTAAGATCGGGTGACGCTATTACTTAATCAATCGTTCCATCGTGTTTGCTTTAATATCTTCTCAAATCGATACAAATTCCAGTATCAGCAATATCTTACTGCTTCAGGGTGAAATTTGCTTGTTAGGCTTCAACATTTAACCCAACACCATAACAGGCAAATTGCTATTATCCGTAAAAATGTACAATTTAATTGCATCGCCTAGCAAGTAAACTTTTAAATAATATCACTTAAATCGGGATGACAGGATTTGAACCTGCGGCATCCTGCTCCCAAAGCAGGCGCGCTACCAAGCTGCGCTACATCCCGGTTATACTCATCTACTTTTGGAAGTTTGGTTTTAGTTTCCCATTAAAGCGCTCGCGCTTTACCAAAAGCATTAAGGTCACTATATCACATCATACGGCTTATGCCTAATCTTTTTTCCTTTAGCAAAAACAAGATAGATTAGATTTTTACACCGATAAAGGTTTTTTGCCGACTTAGTTCTACAAGATATATACTTGCGCCCTTGTCGGCTGAACCTTTCAAAACTACATCAAAATAATAGATTTTCTTATGCAAATCGGGTTTTATTTTGATTGAGCGCTAGTGAGGATACCAGAACATGCCTTTAATGCCTTCTGGATCAGCCATAAACCCCATAGTCCGGTAGAAATCTACAACATGGGGATCTGCAAAGAGAGTGACATTACTAATTTCTTCACTTCTCAGTTTTTTGAGAACGTATTTCATCAGTGCTTTACCCAGTCCTTGACTTTGAAAGTCTGGGTGAACCACGACATCCCAAATAGTGGCATTAAACGCGTGATCTGAGGTAGCGCGGGCAAAACCAATGAGCCGCTTTTGGTTTCCTCTCACCTGCCACATTGAGGCGACAAGAAAACTATGCTCAATAGCTTTTTTCACTTTTCTTAGAGGACGACGCGACCAACCAACTGCATCACAGAGTTCTTCTAGCTCATACAGGTCAATATCTCGCTCCGTACTGAAGACGATGCGAGTTTCCTTTGAAGAAGCTTCGCTAATGCTGCTGGAGTTGGAGTTGCCCGCAGCATCCACACGTTCTTCAAAAGGGTTTGTCCTAGTTGTCGCTACAGATTCAGGAGTACTAAACCAAGTTTTCCAAAAACCCATGCCAACGTGGTTCGGGTAGTATAACTAAATTGGTTTCCACTCTCAGGAGTGTTGATTCACGTTTAATATAGCTACCTCCATTTGCTACCCCTTACACTCAAAATTTTTCGGTTGTTTTCGGGATTTGCAATGGTAACAGCTATTTAGAGCGTGTTTCACACCAATCATTTTCAACTTTAGCATTTTGTTGTAAAGGCTAGGAGAAATTCCCCAAAAGTAAGGATATAAACTAATTCAAAATTCAAAATCACTCCCTATTCACTCATCCTCTTATTGGCTAAAGGAATTGGACACCGAAGTTATGATGGTCAGAAGTCTCTGCTTAGAATCAAAATTTAATATGGAAAACCAAATCCTGATAATTGCTCGTATAGAGCTTAAATGCAGGTTAGCTTAGGAGTGAATTGTATACAAGAGATTGAGTCTTTGGGAAAATTCTTCCCTAGTCCCCAACATCCAGCCCCTAGTCCCCAGGTGATGAAAGCAAGCGAGTCTTACCCTTAACAATGGCTTCTGGTTTAAAATCTTCAACACTGGAACTTCTAAAGCGCTTTAACCGAGCGTTTCCCCAGTTTTATGAGCAATTCGTCAGCAGTGAGATTCAACTGCAAAATTTGCGCCTAGCCTACCGTCTGTATAAAACTAGACGCGCTGTGATTGAACTGAAACCGGAAGGTAGTAAAAGTGCTTTGCATTTTGCTTACCGTAACCAGTCTTTTCTCCTCAGCGATATTTTTGGTGTACTAGCAGCTTATGGGTTGACTATTCACGGTCTGAGCCTATACGGTCAGATTCGTCCGCCAATGTTAGTTTTTATCAAATTGTTGGTATCTCGTGGTAGTAAAGCCTTGACCGAGAAAACCGCAGAAAATGTCTGTCGTGCCATCCGCGAGGCTTTAGGAGGTCGGTTTGAGGTAGAAGAGATGCTGGCTGTAGAATTTAATCTTGATACTGGCTTAGAGCAGGTACAAACTGAGTTCTATGTCGATCCGGTCTTTCATCTCCCTGCCTTGGTGATTGAAGCCGATAATCAACCAGGATTATTCTACAAAGTGATGTACGCCATCTGGCAGGAAGACCTGCTGGTAGTCAATGCCAATTTATTGGTTTGGCGTGGACGTACACGGCTAATTCTCTACTTATTGGGGCCAAATGAAAGCCTTATTCCTGAATATCTCGGTCACAAAATTGCCGAAGGAGTGCGACAGAGGTTGCTGGGGAAATGAGAAAAGTGAGGAGTTATGAGTTAAATAATTCGTAATTCGTAATTCGTAATTCGTAATTAAAAATTAACAATTCCTAACTCTTAACTCCTGTAAAGACGAGATTAATCACGTCTCTCTTCCTATTCCGTATTTAGTCGCACCCGCCCTTCGGGGTACGATATAAACATGGCAACTATCGAAATCTTGGGCGTTCCACACGCATACGAGCTAACGGCTCCCACTTCCTGCCCCCACGCTTTAGTATTTATCCACGGTTGGCTCAATAGCCGTGGATATTGGCAACCTGTGATTTCCCGCCTATCAGATGATTTGCAGTGCCTTTCCTATGATTTGCGGGGTTTTGGTGAATCCCAGTCCCCGGTACAAACCGATTTTAGTCGGGCACAAGCGTCTCTAAGTCTGATGCCCATCTCGAATAGTGCGGTTGGTTCACCAATCGATTCTCTTTATACTCCTGTTGCTTATGCTCAGGATTTAGCCATTCTCCTAAAACAGCTGAATATTACTAGTGCTTGGCTAATTGGTCACTCCTTGGGAGGTACGATCGCGCTTTGGGGAGCAGATCAAATGCCTGAGTGCGTTAAGGGAGTTATCTGTATTAATGCTGGCGGTGGTATTTACCTGAAAGAAGCTTTTGAGCAGTTTCGCTCGGCGGGTCAGAAATTTTTGCAAGTCCGCCCACGTTGGCTCTCCCAAGTGCCTTTGATTGATTTGCTGTTTACTAGAGCCAGTGTAGTGCGTCCTTTAGACCGCCATTGGGCACGTCAAAGGCTGATTGATTTCGTTGTGGCTGACCCAGAAGCAGCGTTAGGAACTCTGTTAGATTCCACAACGGAGGAAGAAATCAATCGTTTACCTGAGCTAGTATCCCAACTGAAGCAGCCAGTTTATTTTTTGGCTGGTGCTGAGGATAAGGTTATGGAACCCAAGTATGTACGCCATTTAGCTAGCTTTCACAGACTGTTCCAATACTGTGGTGACAATGTTCTGGAAATTCCTAATTGCGGACACCTGGCTATGTTGGAACAGCCGGATGAAGTGGCCGATCGCATTCGGTCGATAGTTATTAGTCATTAGTTATTAGTCATTAGTCATTAGTCATTGGTGGTTAGAAAAGGACAAAGGACAAATGACTACTCAAGAGGGTGATATAACTTCATCACTTGGGTCAGCGCTAACCTAGACTCAACGCCTAGTGTAAGAGGCGATGTATGACCATGAGATAGATGATCGGCGGCGGCACAGCCGATCATAGCGGCGTTATCGGTACAGAATTTCAGAGGCGGGAATAGGACGCGGAGGTTATGTTTAATGGCGGCAGCTTGGAGGTTTTTTCTCAACCCACTATTAGCTGCTACACCGCCACCAATGGCAATTGTATCTAGACCATAGTCTAGGGCACAGGTGATCGCTCTTTTGGTTAGCGATCGCGCTACGGTTTCCTGAAAGCTAGCTGCTACATCTGCCACTGGCACTTGTCCACCATCTTTTTCTAGTTGCTGCACTAAACGCAATACAGCCGTTTTTAACCCACTAAAACTCGCATCATAAGGATGAAACCCCCCACCAGGTAAAGAAACTTTTCCTTCTGGGAGAGGAAAGGCTTGGGAATTTCCTTGTTGTGCCAACTTGTCAATTACTGGACCACCGGGATAACCTAGCTTTAATAATCGCGCCACTTTATCAAAGGCTTCACCCGCAGCATCATCACGAGTTTGCCCCAGTGTTTCGTAACTACCACAATCTTTGACGAAAATCAAGCTTGTATGTCCGCCAGAAACTAATAAACTCAAGAAAGGGGGATTTAGACTTGATTCGCTCAAGTAAGTTGCATAAATGTGACCTTCGAGGTGATGAACTCCCAAAAATGGCTTGTTGTGTACCATTGCTAGGGTTTTGGCAGCAGTTAACCCCACCAAGAGCGCTCCTACGAGTCCAGGGGCACAAGTGGCGGCAATTGCGTCAATTTGTCCCCAGTCTAGCTGGGCTTGCTCTAGGGCTTGTGCGATCGCAACATTTATCATTTCCAAGTGCTGGCGAGATGCGACTTCCGGCACTACCCCACCATACTGTTGATGGACTGGAATTTGCGAGGCGACAATACTGCTACAAACTTTACGATTGTTAACAATTGCGACGGCAGTTTCATCACAACTGGATTCTATTGCTAAAACGGTTGTCATTTCTTGAGTTCTGAGTGCTGAGTGCTGAGTCCTGAATAGTGGAGAGAAAATCTTGCTTCTTTACTACCCTACAACAACAATTCTTATACTCAGCACTCAGCACTCATTTTGGTTGAGAAGCTTTAACTTTTATTTACTTAAACTTTACTCGGTTCCCACCCAAGAGTATGATGACTTCCTAGTTATGCAAATAAACAGCTGTACAAGCCGCTTCGTTTTGTACAAAGAACTTCTTGTTTTGTAATAAAAGGAAACAACTCTATGCGACGATTGTTTGCTTTGATGTTAGCGATTTGTCTTTGGTTCAATTTTGCCTCCCCAGCACAAGCTTTAGGGGCTAATTTGACACCTTGCAAGGACAATCCCGCTTTTCAAGAGCTAGCAGCTAATGCCCGTAATACCACCGCCGATCCCCAATCAGGGAAAAAGCGGTTTGAGCGTTATTCTCAAGCGCTGTGCGGTCCTGAAGGTTATCCCCACTTAATTGTTGATGGTCGCCTAGATCGGGCTGGTGACTTTTTGATCCCCAGCATTCTGTTTCTATATATTGCTGGTTGGATTGGCTGGGTAGGTCGTACCTATCTGCAAGCAATCAAAAAGGAATCTGATACTGAACTCAAAGAAATCCAAATCGATCTTGGTTTGGCACTCCCTATCATTGCATCAGGCTTTACTTGGCCAGTAGCAGCACTGCAAGAGTTTCTCTCTGGAAAATTAGCAGCCAAAGATTCAGAAATCACTGTTTCCCCACGCTAAATCAGCTTAACTAATTCATTCGTTTTGGAGAATAAATTCATGGCAGACAAAGGCGATCAATCATCATATTTGATTAAGTTTATTTCCACAGCACCTGTGGCAGCTACCATCTGGCTGACAATCACAGCAGGTATCTTGATTGAATTCAACCGCTTTTTCCCAGACTTACTTTTCCACCCACTGCCATAGGTAGAAAATGGAATTTAGCACAGTTGAATTTATTGTGTTTTTCCTAAAATTATGTAGTTGATAATTCTGCTTAACTAAGCTGAATTATCACCAAAATAGGCAGCACAAAGAGTTTTTTGAAACTCGTGATCCTGTTTACAGATCGCGAGTTTCACACTTTAAAATTAGCTAAATTAATTTTTCTAAACTTCTTAGCCAAAAGACATCTTTAGCTACAATTATTATTAATATAAAAATGCCACCATTTTAAATTTAGAGGCGAACATAAAATATGGCACAAGCTGTAGACGCATCAAAGAATCTCCCCAGCGATCCCAGAAATCGGGAAGTTGTTTTCCCTGCATTCCGCGATCCGCAATTGGGAAACCTAGAAACCCCAGTTAATTCTTCTCCCTTGAGCAAGTGGTTCATTAATAACTTACCTGCCTATCGCCCAGGTCTATCTCCTGCCAGACGCGGTTTAGAAGTTGGACAGGCTCATGGTTACTTGCTATTTGGCCCCTTCGCAAAATTGGGCCCACTGCGGGATACAGCTAACGCTAATTTGGCTGGGTTACTGGGAGCCATCGGCTTGGTGGTTTTGCTCACCGCTTGTCTATCCTTGTATGCTAATAGCAATCCACCCAAAGCACTTCCTAGCGTTACCGTACCCAATCCCCCGGTAGATGCTTTTAACTCTAAAGAAAGCTGGAACAACTTTGCCAGTTCTTTCTTAATTGGTGGTATTGGTGGTGCAGTAGTTGCTTACTTTTTGACTAGCAATCTAGGGCTAATTCAAGGTTTATTTGGTTAATTTAGAAATGAAGAGTTAGGAGTTAGGAGTTGGGAGTTAAAATTCATAACTTCTAACTCCCGTACAGACGCGATTAATCGCGTCTCTCCAAACTTATTTAAACAAAACCGTTTCAATGTCATTTAAAGCAGTTTCAAAATCGTCATTAACGATTTGAATATCAAATTCATCTGCGGCCTGAATTTCTTCTTGGGCGCGGAGTAAACGACGGGCGATCGCTTCTTCAGAGTCTTGGGCGCGAGAGCGTATCCGTTTCTCCAGTTCATCAAAAGAAGGCGGTAAGATAAAAATGCTGAGGGCACTGGGGAAGGAAGCACGAATTTGTCTTGCACCTTCTAACTCAATTTCTAGCACTACCAACTTGCCAGATTGAATTTGGTTAAGTACAGCTTCACGGGGAGTGCCGTAATAGTTACCAGCAAATTCTGCCCATTCTAAAAACTCACCTTCAGCCACTAATTGTTCAAATTTACTAAGGCTGACAAAGTAATAATTTTTGCCATCGATTTCTCCTGGACGGGCAGAACGAGTCGTTGCGGATACGGAAAAATAAAGTTCTGGATGACGTTGTAGGAGCGATCGCATTAAAGTGCCTTTACCAACCCCACTAGGGCCAGTCAAAACAATCAATCTGCCTAAATGTAAGCATTCTTCTGTGGTAGCACTACTCTGTATGGGTAAAACTGGCATTATCCCCTCAACATGTGAATCAATCAATAGATATTATTCATTAGTCTTGTGTTCCTGGCCAAGTCCACTAGTGACTAAGGAATTTGTAGCAAGGGTGACAGAAAACTTATCTAATTCACATCGTACTGCTGATACGGTACAAAGAGGAGTAGGAATAATCTAGTGTTAATTATCTACAGTTTGATGATCGCGGGAAATTACAAAGCGATTCGCTACCGTTTCCGGCTGAATTGCTGACAGAATTACGTGGCTGGAATCGGTGATAATTACAGCCCTAGTCCGACGACCGTAAGTTGCATCAATCAGTTGACCTCTGTCCCGCGCATCGGTAATAATCCGCTTAATCGGGGCAGACTCTGGACTGACAATTGCAACTACTCGGTTAGCAGACACAATGTTACCAAAGCCGATGTTGATTAATTGAATCTCCATAAAAAAACTCACGCCAAAGGCGGTTTGAGAAGCTCGAAATAAACTTATTTCTATGTTATCGCCAAAAAACGGGAGTTACAACGCATAAATTCAAGCCAGCCTTTGTTTTTAAATAATGTCTGCTTTTTTTCGCTGTTTATTGGCTAAACTTGCTGAAAATCTTCCCAAAGGCATAGGCGCAATTACACTGATACAAGCTAGTTGGATGATGTACATTTATTTTGTTTGAAACAAGTATCTAGCTCCGAAATAGATGGAGAGCAAAATCGACTGTTTGCAGAAGTAGAGAAAAGGGAAAAGGGTAATAAAAATCTCTTTCTCCCTCTTGCAAAAACTACTCTTAGTGCTTTTCGTTTGTATGCAATAAACTCTGCTCTCTCTGCTAAAAGGCTACAGTGTACATACAAGTAATACCGTAGCCATACCTTGTAAATCTCGTACTGCGTTTTCATCCCCACAAGGGTAGAAGTCACGAAGCCCACCAACGCACTGGCTTCTCTGCGTTAGCCTGCGGGAAGCCGCTACGCGTCTAGGTTATTTCGTTATCCCGTAACTTGTGCGTAAGTCCTATAAATGATCAGATCGATTTAGTCCACTTGAGTGGACTTTGGCTATCAGCTCATAACTTCAGTTCTGGGCAGGATTATTGTCCACCATTCACGGCACGTATCCGTCGGACACTTCCAGCTTGGCAATCGCGTAACCAAGTATTCACTGCTTGGGCAACAGTGCCATTACTACTATCGCGTGGCGGGGATAATGGCTGCTGTGCTGAATTGGAACCAGTTTGAGAAAACATCATCACTAAATGCCAACCAGTTGTAGTTTTAGTCAACAACAGCCAGTGAAATTGCTGCAATTCGATCGCTTTCTTTCCTATGTACTGCCGCTCCAAGGTAGTAAAGAAAACTTGCTCAACTCCTGATGCAGAGCTTTTAGACGCATCTGCACTATATTCTTCAAGGTTAAGGGGCAGAGGAGTAAACTCAGGTCTTCCTGCTACTAACATATAACTGTAAATATCACTACTTCTGCTGAGGCGACGGGCGCGTTGACTGGCGCGATTAGTATAACTAGGTAAATCTTGGAGTAGCTTTATAGTTAATGTTTCTAAATTTTGCTCAGAACAGAAAGACTTCGCCCCGTCGTTGATATTTTCTCTTTCTGCTAGCGCCGAGGAGTTAGGGGTGAGGCTTTTCGAGAACGCTGGGTAATTAAAGCTATTTGATACTAAAATCCAAAAGCCACAAGCTACAAGCCAACTATAATTTTTCTTCTTGAGTGAAGAGGCAAGATTTTTCTCCCCTACACCCTGCACTCTGTCTCCCAGTTTCTCACTGACTCTTAGCTTCATGCCACCGTGGTTAACTCCTCAGAAATCCTCTTCCAGGCTAACTCTGGCTCAGTAGCAGTAGTAATGGGACGGCCAATTACTAAATAATCTGCACCAGCTTTCATAGCTTGTGCTGGAGTGAGCGATCGCTTTTGATCTGCATTATCTGCCCAAGTTGGTCTAACGCCGGGACAAACTAGCAAAAAGCGATCTCCACAAGTCTCTCGTAGCTGTGCCACCTCTTGAGGCGAACAAACTACCCCATCCAAACCACATTCTTGAGCCAGCAGGGCCATTTCTAGAGCATATTCTGGCAATTCCAGAGGTATTTTTAAATCAAATGCCAACTGCCTAGCAGAAATGCTCGTCAGCAGGGTAATAGCAATTAACTTCGGTGGTTGTACACCTGCTTGGGCTGCCCCTTCGTGTGCTGCTTCAATTGCGGCTTTTAGAGCATCTCTACCAGCAGTAGCATGAATTGTCAGCAAATCCACTCCGTATCTAGCTGCACTCCGGCAAGCACCAGCAACGGTGTTGGGGATATCATCAAACTTTAAATCTAAGAAAATGCGCTTTTCCTTAGACTTTAGGACTTCCAGAATTTTGGGGCCAGTGCTGGTAAACAACTCTAAGCCGACTTTCCAAAAACCGACTTGCGGGAGTTGATCTATAAGAGCGATCGCAGCTTGCTCATCTGGTACATCCAAAGCGACAATAATTTTTTCTTCTGCATTCATACGTGGTTTCTTGCTAACTACTTCCCAGTCTCTAGTTCCCATCTAAGGTACTAGGCGCACAAACTTATTTTTCCCAACTTGTAAAACCTTACCTTGTAACTGGGCAGAATCAGCAAAAGTAGTATCAACATCGGTAATGCGATCGCCATCTAAGCGCACTCCACCTTCTTGGATTTTCCGCTTACCTTCCCCTGTACTTTTGCATAAGCCAGTGACATTGAGAATATACGCTAACTTAGCGGGATGTGATACTTCAGCTAAAGAAAATTCGGGAACTGCACCTTCCTTTCCGCCACTTTGGGCTGCTTCTCTCGCTTCTTGGGCGGCTGTTTCGCCGTGATACTGCTTGACAACTTCCCATGCGAGGAGTGTTTGGCGATCGCGGGGATTTTCTGGCAGATTATCCAAAGGTAAATCCGTCAGCAGTTCAAAATATTGTGACAGCAGATTATCTGGAACCCCTTGCAACTTCTGATATTTTTGCCCCGGATGTTCTGACAACCCAATATAATTACCTAAAGACTTGGACATTTTTTGCACCCCATCCGTGCCAATTAAAATTGGCAGCAGCATCCCAAACTGGGGCTTTTGACCAAAATGACGCTGTAAATCTCTGCCCACAGCGATGTTAAATTTCTGATCAGTCCCTCCTAATTCCACATCTGCTTCCACGGCAACGGAATCGAAACCTTGCATTAACGGGTATAGGAACTCATGGATAAAAATCGGATTCTCTTTTCTATAGCGATCGGCAAATCCTTCCTTAGCCAACATCTGCCCCACCGTCATCGTGGAAAGTAACTCCAAAATTTTCTCTAAGTTGAGCTTAGAGAGCCATTCGGAGTTATAGCGCACCTCTAACCTTCCTGGTGTGTCAAAATCCAAGATAGGACGTACTTGGTCAAGATAAGTCTGGGCATTTTGGGCGACATCTGCTTCTGTAAGCTGGCGGCGCACCTCAGATTTACCAGTCGGATCGCCAATGCGTGCTGTAAAATCGCCAATAATTAGAACTGCTATATGGCCTGCATCTTGAAACGCTCGCAGTTTTCGTACTGGTATGCTATGACCTAAATGAATATCAGTACCAGTCGGGTCAATCCCCAACTTGATCCTCAAAGGTTTGTTTGTAGTTGCCAAAAGCTTTTCTAGACTTTCACTGTTAACATCTACTGGTTGTGGAAAAACTTCTACAACACCACGACGCAGCCAAGCAAAATCTTGCGTCATACTAGAAAATCCACTGTTAGCTATGTTTTGCCCACTAGAAGTTAAGTTGGTTATAAACACTTGCAATTTATCCACTTTCTCATCTGCCAAACTACTATAATTGCAAAAAATTAACCGCCTTGCTTCATCCAATCAATTACAGTTAAATTTATAAGTGAGGAAGTGAAATCGCCGTGTCGTCTTCTAGGACTTTTGAAGATAAACAGCCACAACGTCGGGCTTCATCAGGTTTTGAGTTTTTGAAAGGAGTTGGTCAGGTAACTGGGGGTACTCTGCTCTCAATTACCATGTTGGCAAGTTCCATTGTAGCCGGAGGACTGGTTGGTTTAGCCATTAGTTTCCGTAATTTGCCAGATGTAAGACAGCTACGTAACTTCTTTCCCTCAGAAACAACTTACATCTATGACGTTAAGGGTAAACTTTTAACGAGTATCCACGGGGAAGCCAACCGGGAAGTCGTACCCCTGGATAGAATTTCTCCAAACTTAAAACGGGCGGTATTAGCAAGTGAAGATAGTCACTTCTACGATCACCACGGTATTAACCCCACTGGTGTTGGCCGGGCTATCGTAGTTAACGCTGTAGCAGGTGGAGTCAAAGAGGGTGGCTCTACTGTTACTATGCAATTGGTCAAAAACCTGTTTTTGTCTCAAAAGCGTGCCTTTACCCGCAAGTTGGCGGAGGCAGTGCTGGCAATCAGGTTAGAGCAAATTCTCACCAAAGACCAAATTTTAGAAATGTACCTCAATCAAGTTTATTGGGGTCATAACAATTATGGTGTACAAACGGCAGCCCGTAGTTACTTTAATAAGTCATCAGAATATTTAAGCTTGGGTGAGTCAGCAATGATGGCGGGTTTGATCCAAGCACCAGAAGAATTCAGCCCCTTTGTGAGCATGAAGCTGGCAAAACAGAAACAAAAAGAAGTGCTGGGGCGGATGCTGGAATTAAACTGGATCAACCAGTCTGAGTATGACGATGCCCTCAAGCAGGAAATCAAACTTGGTAGAATCAAATCTTTTCAAGGTAGTGCCCTACCTTATATAACCAACACCGTAGCACAGGAGTTGGCTAAAAAGTTTGGGCGTGAGACACTACTCAAAGGTGGGATGCGGGTGCAAACTACAGTTGATGCCAACTTCCAAAGTATGGCAGAGGAAACTGTCGTTAAGTGGCATAAATCACTTCTTGGGCAGGGATTATCTAAGAATCAAATCGCCTTGGTAGCCATTGATCCGCGCACGCACTTTATCAAAGCACTGGTGGGTGGTGTAGATCCTAAGATTAGTGAATTTAATCGTGCAACTCAATCTCAACGGCAGCCCGGATCTTCTTTTAAACCGTTTGTCTACTATACTGCTTTCGCTACTGGTAAATATGGGCCAGACTCAACGGTGGTAGATTCTCCAGTTAGTTATCAAGATGGAAATGGCCGGTACTTTCCCAGAAATTATGATGGGGGTTTTAGCGGTCCTATGCCAATCCGTACAGCTTTAGCACAATCACGCAACATTCCCGTGATTAAGATTGGTAAGGCTGTTGGCATGAATCGAGTGATTGACACTTGCCGTACCTTGGGGATCATGAGTCCGATGGAACCTGTTACCTCTCTGCCTCTTGGTGCAATTGGTGTCACTCCGTTAGAAATGGCTAGTGCTTATGCTACCTTTGCTAATTATGGCTGGCAATCTCCACCCACTGTAATTGCCCGTGTCACCGATAGTAGTGGTAACGTGTTATTAGATAATACCCCTAAACCCCAGCTAGTTTTAGACCCTTGGGCATCGGCAGCCATTATCGATGTGATGCGAACAGTAGTTACTAATGGTACAGGTAAAGGTGCTGCGATCGCTCGTCCAAGCGCTGGGAAGACGGGTACAACTTCCTCAGAAAAGGATATCTGGTATGTGGGCACTGTGCCACAACTAACAACTGCTGTCTGGGTGGGAAGAGACGACAACAGACAACTAGCTAGCCGTGCTACAGGCGGTGGTATGGTCGCTCCCATCTGGAAAGATTTTATGGAGAAGGCACTTAAGAATGTACCAGTGGAAAACTTTAAGCCACCTTCCCAGTTTTCTCGCCCCAAGTCACAATAACTTTGGATTTTAGATTTTAGATTTTGGATTTTGAATTTTGGATTGGCAATTAATCCAAAATCTAAAATTAACTAAGCCTGTTTTTCTAGCTCGGCTTTCATCCGTTCTAAAGTCAGGTGCATTTGGTCAAACATTTGTTGCGGGGTAACACCGAATTGACCTAATTGCGTTTTCAGTTGTTCTACAGTCATTTGTGCCATAAAATCTTCTGATAGCTCGAAGCGCTTCATAAAGATGCGATAACGATCCATCATGGCTTCCATTTGCTCAATAAACAGCTTTTTGCCATCGCGGTCAAATTTGCCGTAGTTGTTACCAAGCTTGATTAGCGCTTGATAATCTTCAAAAAGTTGTTTTGCTTCTTGCTGAACTATCTCAGAATCGAAGAATCCCATATTGCTTATATTAAACTGAGTGCCCAGACTCAGTAGCTTAATAGTTTTACTTCTATTTATTATTTTAGTCTAGGTGAGTAATCTAGTGACGAAGCTTCGGTTTTAGTACGGTTTGTTACCGAAATTTCAACACTTGACTTGAGAACCTTTTCGCTGTGTAAACCGACTTAATAAAGCCGCAATACTCATAGCTTTAGCCATTGATTTAGGATTGGTGTTTTCACCTAGTTTAATTTTCAGTTCGGGAGCGTATTTTAAGGCTAGTGAATTTTGCGGGTTAAGTTTTAATGCTTGACAGATGTAAACCCTAGCCATCCCCATAAATTTTTGTTTGAGATGCACCAAACCTAATAAGGCATAATAGTCGCTGTTATTTGGCTCTAACTTGATGGCATCGCGCAGTTCTTGAACCGCTATAGTCCATTTTCCTAGCCTGACATACTCAATAGCTCGCTGGTAGTGACGTTGAGAGTAGTTTGTTAAAACTGGTTTGACATCAGTTAATGTCAATTCAACTTGGTTGACTTCTACTTCAGAGATTATGGGAACAGCTTTTTGCGGTAAGAAGAGGTCTGGTTTATGCAACCGTAAGTATACTAAATTCAGTATAGTAATTTGTTGCGTCACCTGATAAAACTGATCTAGTGATTTGTATTGAGCTTCTGCATAACAGGCGATCGCTTCTTCGTAAAACAATTCTGCTTCGGGTGTAGACATTTTCATAATTTCCTGAGCTATGGCACTTTGAGAAGACAAAGGCTTCTGCTCCAAAACTCTTGCATCTGATCGCAGCATAGCGATCGCAATCAAGCGCTTCTGTCGATGTTTCAGTTGTTGATAAGCTGGGTTGATTAAATGGCTAAATATTGCCGTTGCTAATTTTTGGTCTGGATTGCAGTTTTTGG
Source organism: Nostoc sp. UIC 10630 (assembly GCF_010747425.1). Classification (NCBI taxonomy): domain Bacteria; kingdom Bacillati; phylum Cyanobacteriota; class Cyanophyceae; order Nostocales; family Nostocaceae; genus Nostoc; species Nostoc sp. UIC 10630. The sequence goes on along the minus strand of NZ_JAAGOG010000044.1, from coordinate 2,717 downwards.
CATGGCGATCGGGATGTAGCAGCTTCGCTAAAGTGTGATAGCGTTTGAAAATCTGGCGATCGTCAGCAATTACAGAAATTCCTAGCACAGCGTAAGGATCACAAAGCTTTTCAGCCCATGCTGGCGGTAGTAAGGTCTGTGACATAGTAGTAATAAAGCTGTTAAAAACTTAAAATTAGCATCAAAGCCCAATGCACAGTCATGTGAAACTTACTCAAATTTCTTCAAATACTAAACTGTGTGGGAACTTTCGAAAGTCTGGAGAGCAAGCCAGGGTAGTTGACTGTCTGATTGTAGGAACTGTGGTATTGGTAGATTTATTAGAAATATGTTAACTAAGCGCAAAAGTAGAAGCGTTGCTGCTGTTTTAGCTTTTTCTGGCACGCTGACAATTTCAGGATTACATAAATTTTATCTGGGACAGCCTCTGTGGGGTGTTTTGTATGTATTACTTTCTTGGACACCTATCCCCAAGGTAGCTAGTGCCATTGAGGGAGTTTGGTATTTAGCCCAAGACGAAGAAGCTTTTGATCGTAATTTTAATCTAGGCAAGTCAGCGACAAGGAACTCACAAAAGGTAAGTAATCAGGTTGGAGCGATGGCTGACGCAATGCGAGAATTAGATGCTTTGCGTCAGGATGGACTGATTTCAGAGTATGAGTTTGAGCAAAAGCGCCGCCAATTACTAGACCAGATTTCTTAAGGTAAGCGACAATCATGAATAACTGGCTACCTTTGAACCCCAGGTTGCAAAAACTCCGCGCCAAGCTCCTCAACGATCCCTACTATCGCTTACAATCTGGGGAAGAAATTCAGATAGCAGCCAAATTAGGTATTCGCATCGATGCTAATCAAGCTACTGTAGACGATTGGTTACGCCTACCAGGTTTGTCAATTCACCAAGCACGATCGCTTGTAGAACTTTCGCATTCTGGTGTTAAATTTTACTGTATTGAAGATATTGCTGCGGCTTTGGCTATACCAGCACCGCGTCTGGAGCCATTAAAGCCTCTGCTGAATTTTATTTATTATGACCACGAATCTTTAGAAAATCCGACCCATTTAGTCAATCCGAATACAGCAACAGTCGAAAAATTGGCACAAATTCCATTTATAGATTTATCTTTAGCGCAAGCAGTGGTTCAAAATCGGCAATCCTCCGGGCCTTACCGTAACCTAGCTGATTTCCAACGACGCCTGGAGTTACCTGGTGATGCGATCGCTCAACTGATGTATTATTTAAAGTTTTAAGTTAGAAGTTATTTTAAAACTTCTAACTCTGCTAATTCTTAGATTTTGAGTCGAACCTTTGGTGCGCTTACAGTGCAACTTGGATTGAAAGAAAAATCTAAAATCCAAAATCCAAAATCCAAAATCCAAAATTGATTAAATGAACCCAATGCGATCAAGAGGCCAAAAACGAAATGTTGCCCGACCAATGACGTTTTCTCTGGGTAAAAAGCCCCAATAGCGAGAGTCATTACTATCATTGCGGTTATCTCCCATGACAAAAAATTCGTCTTCTGGGACTTTCACTGCTTGATATGGCTGATTTGGTGGTTCAGCAATGTAGTCTTCTGTTAAGGGTTGACCGTTGAGATAGACTTTGCCAGAATCAACACTAATTACCTCACCCGGCTGGCCAATAACCCGCTTGATGAAAGCTTGGTCTTTAGGATATCCCCGACGTTGTAGTTCTGCGGGTGGCTGAAAAACAATAATATCCCCAGTTATGGGAGGGTGAAAATGGTAGGATATTTTTTCAACTACCAAGCGATCGCCAGTATGTAAGGTTGGCAGCATCGAATCCGAAGGGATATAGCGAGGTTCAGCGATAAAAGTTCTGATCAGAAATGCTAAACATAATGCGATCGCAATTAAAATCAGATTTTCTTGCCAACTACGCAATACTTTTGACGACGCACGTTCTTCTTTTGCATCACTTTCGTGAGGAATCATAAAAATTTGTAGCCAGTTTCAGAAGTGGGACAAATACCTTGATTATTTTGACTCAAAAGGTATACTAATAAACAATCTAGGTTCTGCATAAACCCATACATATATTAAACAATACAGTTATTACGTCTACCAAACATAAGTAAAAGTACTGTAAATAAACGATGACCTCTTTAAGGGAATATAAGCTAATGATTAAGATTCCTCGCTCATTTAAGAATCCTAATTCTAATTGCTGCAATTATAATATAAGGCAAGTTATTAGATAATTTTCAGTTTTACTGCCTTCTCCTAAAAAAGCTAGTTACCGATTGATAAAGCTATACATACAGTCGGTTTTTATTTGAGCAGAAAATTGGTCGTTAGTAGCAAAACTGCTTACGACATATATAACAGTATCTGCTTCACTTCACTAAAAAAAAGCCGAGGTCAGTCTTGGTAGTTGAGTTAAAATCAAATATATTTGATATGCATTATTAAGTGATATTACATAAAATTAACTATTATTGCAATGTAATTTGCAACACAGAATTACAGCCCTAATAATTGATGGGAGTAAAAAATATTACATTTAAATGTGAATTCAATAGTAAAAATGTTATGTAGAACTCATATTTGATATTTGAAAAAACTCAGTACAACTGACAAAGCCTTCTTTCCTATTGACTATTGTCTACCTATGCACGTAGATTCAGAAATCTCAGAAATCGAAGCGAATTTCTAATATTATGATGATTTTAACAACTTAGCCTATATATATG
>NZ_JAAGOG010000043.1:0-46827 GCF_010747425.1 Nostoc sp. UIC 10630 | reverse complement strand
CCCCATTCCCCATTCCCCATTCCCTATTGTCAATTGACTTTCCTATTACCACTTGCCTAATAGTACCTTTTCGTAGTACATCTATACTAACTAAGTACAGGAAATAGTCGCCCAAAAACCTTTGCGGGCGAATATTCCTGGAATCAGTCGTCAATTATGATTGGCCGTCTGTGGGTAGAAGTGCGAGGATTTGATCAACAAACTGTTGATGGTCAACAACTGGCTTAGAAATGTAGCCATCAGCGCCGCTTTGCTTGAGAAAATTCTCGCGATCGCCTTCCATAGCATGTGCCGTCACCAAAATAACAGGTAAGTTCGCTGTTTTTGGATCGGATTTTAACATCTGTGTAATCTTGATTCCATCAACAGATTTCCCTTGGTAAACACTTCTGGATAGAGAAACATCCATTAAAATCAGGTCGGCTTCTCCTGATTGGGCAATTTTTATTACTTCTTCCACATTTTCAGTATGTTTCACCCCCAAGCCGCCGCGCTTGGACAAAATCTTGGAAAAAACGCGAGCATTAATTAGATCGTCTTCGACAATTAAAACAGTTTTCATGAGAATTTTAGTTATAGAGGTAGAGGTGAGGGGATTAAGCAATTCAAAATTAAAAATGAGAAAATGCAGTCATGGCAGGTATCCTGGCTATAAAGCCTATACAAATTAAATGTGTAGCAGATTATCATTCGATTAAAACAGCTACCTGCTATCTGTTTCCTTTTTAATAGTGTATGTACCTCCTTGTCATCAAGGATGATACTACTGCTTTTTCTTCTATGACTATCAATATTTTGTTAGGAATCCCATTTCATCCGTTATGCTGTGGTTGCTGCAATATTGAGTTCCGCCGGCTTTTGTGTAGTTAAATTTCAGGGAAAAAACTCATGGCAAAACAGTTAAACCTTCTCTCAACGGGACAGGTAATTCCAACAGCCCTGCACACCGAGATGCAACGGTCTTATCTCGAATATGCCATGAGCGTGATTGTCGGGCGAGCGCTACCAGACGTGCGTGATGGCTTAAAACCAGTGCATCGGCGCATTTTGTATGCAATGCACGAACTCGGTTTAGTACCAGATAGACCCTATCGAAAATGTGCCCGTGTAGTGGGTGATGTGTTGGGTAAATACCATCCCCACGGCGACCAATCAGTTTACGATGCCTTAGTCAGGCTAGTGCAGGATTTTTCTAGCCGCTATCCTTTGCTAGCAGGACACGGTAACTTTGGTAGCGTCGATAATGACCCACCAGCAGCGATGCGTTACACAGAAACGCGCCTCGCACCCATCAGTCATGAGGGAATGCTGACAGAAATCGGCGAAGAGACGGTGGAATTTGTCGGGAACTTTGATAATTCCCAGCAAGAACCAACGGTGCTACCTGCTCAATTGCCATTTCTGTTGCTCAATGGCTGTTCTGGGATCGCCGTGGGAATGGCGACAAATGTACCACCCCACAACTTGGGGGAAATTGTGGATGGGTTAATTGCCTTAATCGACAACCCAGATTTGCCAGATGAAAAGTTATTTGAGCTAATTCCAGGGCCAGACTTTCCCACCGGTGGAGAAATAATTGGTGAGACTGGAATTCGGGAAGCATACACCACAGGTAAAGGTGGAATTCTGCTGCGGGGAGTTGCGACTTTAGAAGAAATTCCAGCCAGTAGGGGAAGCAAGCGACGGACGGCAATTATCATTACAGAGTTGCCATATCAAGTGAATAAAGCTGCCTGGATTGAGAAGGTAGCAGACTTAGTAAATCAAGGTCGTTTGCAAGGAATTTCTGATCTTCGGGATGAGAGCGATCGCGAAGGGATGCGAGTAGTAATTGAACTCAAGCGCGATACCAATCCCCAAGAAGTTCTCCAGCATTTATATCACCAAACTGCTTTGCAAATGACGTTTGGGGCAATTCTCCTAGCGATCGTGGATGGACAACCCCGCCAGTTAAGTTTGCGCCAACTTTTACAAGAATTTTTGAGTTTCCGAGAAGAGACGCTGAACCGTCGCTACAATTACGAGTTGGGGAAAGCCCAAAGTCGTGTGCATTTGGTGGAAGGTCTGCTAAAAGCGCTGTCTAATTTGGATGAGGTAATTCAAATTTTGCGGCAAGCTCCCGATGGGAGTACGGCAAAAATAAATCTTTGTAGCCGACTGGATTTGAGTGAGGTACAAGGAGATGCAATTTTGGCTATGCCGTTGCGTCGCCTCACCAGTTTAGAACAGCAAAATTTGCAGCAGGAATTTGAGCAGATAAGCGGACAAATTAGCTTATTGGAACAATTACTCAACGATCGCCGCGAATTACTCAAGGCGCTGAAAAAAGATTTGCGATCGCTCAAGCGCAAGTACAGCGATCCCCGGCGAACAAAAATTGGAGAGGAGCAAAAGTCTAGAGCCGAGGAGCAGAAGTCTAGGGCAGAGGAGGAGGAACTTAAATCTTCTGAACCAGCAGAAGAAGCAATTTTAGAATTTACCCAACGGGGTTATGTCCGTCGCACCCAACCATCTGGGAGAAAGTCAAAAGCTGAAAATGGTCTGCATGATAATGACTTTATTATCCAAACTGTGTTGACTGACACCCAAAAAGAATTGCTAATACTAACCAGTGGCGGCAAAGTCTATCCTGTGAATGTAGGAGAAATTCCTCCAACTACTGGGCGTTCTCCACGGGGAAAACCTTTGATTACTATGCTCAGTAATACTGCTCAAGGCGCTCAAGAAGCTGTAGTCAGCCGCTTTTTGCTGCCGGACAATCTTGAAACTCAGCAGATGATTCTCTTAACAAAACAGGGACGAATTAAGCGTCTGTCTCTGGGAGAATTCACAAACTTGACGCGGCGCGGAATCACGATTTTAAAGCTCAAAGACGATGATGAATTGTCATTTACCCAATTCACCGCTCCAGGAGCGCATCTGATTTTAGCTAGTTCCGGTGGGCGAGTGCTGCGCTTTGCAACCAATGATGAACAATTACCGATCATGGGTCGCACAGCGATGGGTTTACAAGCGTTTCGTTTATTGAAAAATCAGCAAATGGTTGGCTGTGTGACTGTCGGTAAAGATGACCATCTGCTGCTAGTTACTCAAGAAGGATATGCCAAGCGCATGGCTGCGAGTCAGTTAAGAGCGGCTAATCGCGGCGATTTAGGGACGCAAGCGCTAAAATTTGCTAGCAAAACTGACAATTTAGCTGGTATGGTCATAGCGATGCCTTCGGCGGGCTACGCCAACGCATCTGGCGAGGTAGCTTTAGTGACGAATAAGGAACGGGTAGTGCGGATACCTGTGGAAACAGTGCCGATTTTAGGCCGGGATGTCAAAGGTGAAAGTATTATCCAACTCAACCGCGATGAAAAAATCATCACCGTGGCTGAAGTGCGATCGTAAATCAGACTTATGTTCAACTTGCGACAAGCTAACTTGCAGAATTTAGAGGCGCTAATCCAATTGCGTCTCGAACTCCTGCGGGAGGCTGGCAATATTAAAGGTGACTCTCAATACTTTTCGGTTAAGGGGGAAAGGGGAAAGGGAAAGGGTTTAAATTTACCTTTACCCCAAACCCAGTAAGCTTTCCCCAGACCAAAAGAGAGATTATTGAGTTTATCCGAAAAGTATTGAGGTGACTCTGACACCACAAACCTACCAGAAGCAACTCGAAAATATATTGGCGAAAAAATGCCGTCGGGTGAGTTTTTAGCTTGGGTAGCTGAAGTGGATTGTCAAATTTTTGCCACTAGCGGCTTGGTATTTTTTCAACGACCCCCTTAGAACGCAATACAGTTCAGATAAGACCAAAACACTTGTAGAGACGGCGATTTATCGCGTCTCAAAAACCCAAAATTTTTGCCAGTGGCCCTTAACCGAACCGTATTGCCTTATAACAGCAATTTCTCAGGTTTAGAAACCTACATTCTGAACGTTTATACAATTCCGATGTGGCGAGGACAGGGAATTGCAACAGCTTTATTAAAGGAAATTATCTGCTTTGTTTGTGAGAGAAACTGAGGCAAAACATCTCTGGCTTCATTCCACTGAGGTACGGGCAGCTTGGTTTTGTTTCGACTTCAAAAGAAATGGAAATGGGCTAGTAATGATTTAGATTATCAATAAATTTTCATTTTATAATCCGAAATTATTGTAAAATAAAGCAATATAACTAAATTACTTGATAATTAATCTTAATAAGATATATTAGTCTATAAAGGTAAAAGTCTAGATAACATTTCTTCGATCTCTGTAAATCTCACTGAAGGCTGATGTTTTAATCTGTATAAATAGCTATATCTATTTATGTCAAGGTATGGAAACAAAAGTATAAAAAATGTTGCCTTTCTAAAAACATTTGTTATATTAGTTTACATAAGGCAATAAACCTTAAAAATAAAGTTTGGAGTCCGAACCATGACAAATGCAAGCACAACAAAAGTCACTACTCCTGTAATTGAAGATCGTAACGCTTGGCGCTGGGGCTTTACCCCACAAGCAGAGATTTGGAACGGTCGCTTGGCAATGATTGGCTTTTCAGCAGCTATTTTGGTTGAAGTTTTTTCTGGTCAAGGCTTCCTACATTTTTGGGGCATCCTATAATAAGTTTTAATATTTAAGATGACCTATAAATAAAAAAACCTGGAGTGCTAATTCACTACCAGGTTTTTTATTGTTTTGTCATTTGTCAGTTGTCATTTGTCATTTGTTTATTTACTAATGACCAATGACTAATGACTAATTGACTACCGAATATACTCTTTGAGAACGCTGTTACGATTTGGGTGGCGTAACTTACGAAGTGCCTTCGCCTCAATTTGACGAATCCGTTCGCGGGTGACGTTGAAAATCTGGCCGATTTCCTCAAGGGTCTTCATCCGACCATCATCCAAGCCGTAACGCAGTCTGAGGACATCGCGTTCACGGGGACTGAGACTGTCGAGTACTTTTTCCAGGTCTTCGCGCAGAAGATTTTTGGAAACTTGGTCTTCTGGTGTCTCACCATCGGATTCAATAAAATCGCCCAATCGAGAATCTTCTTCTTTACCAATAGGCGTTTCTAATGAAATAGGCAACTGGGCAGATTTTGCTATAAACCGCAATTTCTCAATGGTCATTTCCATCCGAGTGGCAATTTCTTCCTCGGTAGGTTTGCGACCCATTTCTTGAGACAGTAACTTGGTAGTTTTCTTAATCCGAGAGATGGTTTCGTAAAGGTGAACTGGAAGACGAATTGTGCGGGATTGATCTGCGATCGCGCGGGTAATTGCTTGACGAATCCACCATGTAGCATAAGTGGAGAACTTATAGCCTTTTTCGTGGTCAAACTTTTCAGCGGCACGAATCAAACCGAGACTGCCTTCCTGAATTAAGTCTTGGAACGACAAACCACGATTCATGTACTTCTTAGCAATTGAAACCACAAGACGGAGGTTAGATTGCACCATCTTATCTTTCGCTCTGCGACCAACATGCAGGCGATAACGAAAAGCTGGTAAGGGCAGTTGTACTGCTTCTGCCCATTCACTATCTCGAGGATCGCGATCCAACTGTTCTGAGAGTCTTTCCCGCACCCTCTCTAATTCCAGCAAATCGGCGATTTTCCGCGCCAATTCGATTTCTTCGTCTGCCCGCAACAGCCGAATTCTACCAATTTCTTGCAAGTAAAGCCGAATAGAATCTTCTGTGTAATGCTTTTTCTTGCTTTGTGTCCGACGACGCGATTTAGCGGCTTTTCCAGACTTTGCGTCGTCCTCATCAGACTGAGGCTCTAAAAATTCATCGTCACCTTCATCGATGATAAGCAAGTCCTCTTCATCATCTATTAAGAGTTCTTCTAACTCGAGCTCAGGCTGATTCATTATTTCTAGGTCAGGCTGATATATGCTTTCGAGTACGTTGTTAGCCTGGTTCATGCCGCGTTCCTCATGCTCCTTGCAGAATCAATTACTCAAGATGTGTTTACTGCTCTTTTAAACGAGCCAATTGTCAACCGAAAATAAGCTTTTTGGCAGATTTGCCAGAAATATTTTCGGATCTTTTGCACCTCCGGTAGGAGGTTTTTTTACTTTAGTTTAAGCCATTTTTAAAAGTGATTTGCTCACCCTAGTAAATGTTATATGTGTTGCTATCACATATTGCTTTCAACTAACTGGTCAAAAAAAATACTCGTCTTTCTGAAAAAATTTGCCACTCTATACTAATGAGTTCAGACTGCTGGCAGATTTTCTTATAAAGACTCTTCCGATTGTAGCCTGTTTCACAGAAATTGCACTCTTTTTGTGTATTAATCATGAACTCCCAGAGTAATTATTAGCCACTATTACCAAAAAGACATTAAAAACAAGAGTTATACCCTGAAATTTTTTCTCCACTTTTCGGAATTGCAGTGACGTTCTTATTACATTACAAAGTAAGTACGCTTGCTCCTGCTCGATTTCATGTATTTTACACAACATTAATTACTTAGAAAGAGTGCATTGTATGTTAACTCAGACGACAAGTATTAATCTAGCCATTTTTACATTTCCTTCATAAATTACGCATTCCTGAGATTAAAGCTAGTCTCTCGATTGGGTAAATACAACCAGGGTGGCGGTGCTTGCCTTAAAGAGTTAACCTTCTGCTTACTAATTACCTTAACTGAGGAGTTGAGGCTGTAGCATATCGACCTGATGGCAGATCAATTTAGGTTTAACTAATTCGGCCTTATTCACACGTTAGCGCACTGTGGCGATTTCAGCCCTATGAAACTTGACAAACTCTTCTTATTGTATACAAGGATATTTTAATCAATTCAAAAACAATTTGTCCTGTGAATTTGCCAGTATAGTCCTATTTCTGGCAAAACTTCATTAGATACATACGATACAATCGCGATCGCTACGGCAGTACATGAAGATATTAACAAGTTTTCAGCCAGATGGTGTGTGCTTCCAGTAGCCATTCTCTCAAGCCGAGAGAACCCAGAAAATTACCTGATGATTTTAGTTACAAAGCTGGATTGCGTAACTTAATTGTAAATTTCAATACTTTTCTTTCGGTAAGTTTCTGTCATCTTATGATGAGAAATCCTCAAGATACTTATTAATTGCTGTTTGATAGATGATATTCAGTGATTTTCTTAAAGCATAACAAATGTGTTTCTAGTTGGTGGACAAAATTAATCAGCTAGTCAGTGCAAAAAGTATTGTTATAACTAGCTTTCCAACAAAGTTGGTATTTTTGTTAACACTAGAAGATTGAATTTTCATCAGATATTGACAATAAGCAAATTATATGATCCTCGGCTAATTTCAAATTTACCTAAGAGTTAGGGAATAACATAGACGCGTTGGCGTAGCCTCTCGTAGAGAAGCGGCTTGCCGAAGGCTACCGCAGAGGCACAGGTGGATAAAGTATTTATGAAATCTTGCTTTGTCACCACCCAAAAGAAGTATTTTTATAGACACCTAGGGTATAAAAAAGGTAATGGGTGAAAACGTATCACTCATTACCAATGTTACAAATTATTAGAGTCGTGGTAGGGAATTGATATTAAATATCTAAATCGGTGAAGTTGAGTTTAGAACCATAAGTTTCGATAAATTCTCGTCTGGGTGCGACACGATCGCCCATTAAGATTGTGAAGATGCGATCGGCTTCGGCTGCATCCTCAATTTCGACTTGCTTCATTTTGCGGGTTTCTGGGTTCATGGTGGTATCCCAGAGTTGTTGTGGCATCATTTCACCCAAACCTTTGAAGCGTTGGATGGTATAGTTGGCGTTAGCAGGGAATTTGGCGATCGCTTGATTCTTTTCGCGATCGCTATAGCAATACTCATGATTACGTCCCCGTTCTACTTTAAACAGTGGGGGACAAGCAATATAAATAAAGCCTTGTTCGATGAGCGCTCGTTGATATCGATAGAAGAATGTTAACAACAAAGTACGGATGTGCGCTCCATCTACGTCAGCATCCGTCATGATGACTATGCGGTGATAACGCAGTTGGTTGGAATCGAATTCATCACCTTTAACACCTAAACCGAGTGCTGTAATTAACGATTGAACTTCGTTGTTTTTATAAATTTTAGCGTCGTCGGTTTTTTCAATGTTAAGAATTTTACCACGTAGAGGCAAGATAGCTTGAGTGCGGCGATCGCGTCCTTGTTTGGCACTCCCGCCTGCTGAGTCCCCTTCCACGATGAATATCTCAGATTCGCTAGGGTCACGAGAACTACAATCTGCCAATTTACCAGGTAATGGCGAAGATTCTAGTACAGATTTGCGTCGAACTAATTCTCGCGCATGACGCGCTGCTTCTGCGGCTTTGAAAGCTTGGATAGCTTTATCTAAAATTGAATCTGCGATCGCCGGATGAAATTCTAGATATTCGGTGAGGACTTCTCCCACCAGAGAATCGACAATCCCCCGTACTTCGGTGTTACCGAGTTTAGTCTTGGTTTGCCCTTCAAATTCGGGATCGGGGACTTTCACGGAAATTACCGCAGTCAAACCTTCGCGGACGTGTTCGCCACTGAGGTTAGGCTCATTCTCTTTAATTTTATTGCGCTTGCGGGCGATCGCATTTAATGTCCGAGTCAGAACTGCCTTCAACCCTTCTAAGTGCGTACCACCATCTACCGTGCGAATATTGTTAGCAAAACCTAGCACATTATCCGTATAAGCATCAGTACACCATTGCAAAGAAACTTCCACTTGTACGTTGTTGCGTTCACCCTGTACATAGATAATTTCTTCATGCAGGGGTTGCTTCTCACGGTTCATGTAAGCAATGTACTCTTTGATCCCACCCTTGTAATTGTAGGATTCTACCTTCGGTGTATCGCTTTTTAGTAGTTCTAGACGGTTGTCAGTAAAGGTAATTTTGACACCTGCATTCAGATACGCCAATTCCCGTAGGCGACCTGATAAAGTGATGTAATCAAACTCAATGCTAGTTGTAAAGATTTGGGTATCTGGCTTGAAGGTGACAGAAGTTCCAGTTCTCGCTTCTTTGTAAGGCTTTGTTTGCAGTTCGGTAACTGGGATACCGCGTTCATAGCGTTGGAGATGAACCTTTTTATCTCGCCAAACTGTAACTTCTACAACTTCAGATAGGGCATTAACAACAGAAATACCAACCCCGTGCAATCCTCCAGAAACTTTGTAGCCACCGCCGCCAAACTTACCACCAGCGTGTAGTACCGTCATCACGGTTTCCAAAGCCGATTTCCCGGTGCGCGAGTGAGTATCGACGGGAATACCGCGACCATCATCTGTTACAGTCACGGAACCATCAGCGTTGATATCCACCTCTATATGAGTGCAATGACCCGCCAAAGCCTCATCGATTGAATTGTCCACCACCTCGTAAACTAGATGGTGGAGTCCTCGCGGCCCGGTGGTACCAATGTACATTCCTGGTCGTTTGCGGACGGCTTCCAGACCTTCCAGAACTTGAATCTGATCGGCACTGTAACTGCTCGTCATGTAAACTCTCCTGATGCGTGGGGTTAAACTCGCCTAAAAATAAATAAAAGCAAAAACACTCCAAAATTGTAACACAAAAGCCCTGCTAGCGTCTGTAGGGCATTTTCAAGAGAAGTTTATACTAGGGTTGCACTACCTTTCAATAGTGGCAAAGAAGGGCAGGGGAGAAAGGGAAGAAAATTAATGACTAATGACTAATGAATAAATTAATTGTGATTTGTGGGGCGACGGCAACGGGTAAGTCGAGTTTGGCTTTGGCTTTGGCGATGCGGTTGGGTTCTGTAATTATTAGTGCCGATTCTCGTCAAGTTTACCGTAAGTTTGATATTGGGACGGCAAAACCAACTGTGGCTGAACAAAAATTAGTGCCGCACTATTTAATAGATATCTGCGATCCCACAGACACGATGACAGTAGCAGACTACCAGGAACAAACACAAGCGTTAATTGCTTCTGTTGATGTTACGCCACTTTTGCTAGTTGGTGGTACTGGTTTATATATCCGCTCCATTGTTCAAGGGATGAAAATTCCTAGAGTTGCACCACAAATGGAATTGCGATGGCAACTTGAATCTCTAGGTCAGCTTCAACTCTACGCCATGTTACAACAAGTTGACCCCGTTGCAGCACAAAAAATTCATGCTAATGATTCAGTACGAACTCTAAGAGCATTAGAGGTATATTATGTTACTGGATGCCCGATTTCCGAACAACAAGGGGAGAATCCACCGAATTATCCGATTTTGCAAATTGGTTTGGATTGCGATGTTGAAAAGTTGGGGAATCGGATTAAACAGCGTACTGACCAAATGATAGCAGATGGTTTGGTTGCGGAGGTGGAATATCTTTGTCAAAAATATGGCGCTGATTTGTCTTTGTTGAATACTTTGGGCTATCAAGAAATCAAGCTATATTTAGCTGGGGATATTTCCTTAGATGAAGCGAAAGAGTTAATAGTTTTGCATACACGACAATTTGCCAAGCGACAACGCACTTGGTTTCGCGCATATCCCCAAATTGAATGGTTTGATGTGAATGATCCTGATTTATTAGAGAAGGTTTGGCTGCGTATAAATGAGTTTACAAATTGCACTCATTCTTCGTGAGATTTTTGCTCATGTAAAGACGCAAAATTTTCGCGTTTTTACATGAGTGTCCTAGAGAGTTTCGGGATCGATGCCCATAGCTCGTAGCTGTTCTACATTATTGCTGAAGATGAGTGCGATCGCTATCTCAGCCCATTAAATCTATGCTTTTGCTCCCATATCCTTTGAACTAGATATTTAGAGAAACGTGTCGGGCAAGTATCTCTTGTTTGCTCAATTAGAAATAGACTAACTGACTTAAAAAGAAAGCAAGGGCTGCACTACCCAAAGGGACTGTCAAATTATCAATACCCAAAAAAGAAAAAGCCTCTAAAACTGTAGCGATAAATGCAACCGCGAGTGATATTACCCAAGTTTGCCAACTGTTTCCTTGAGTTCCAACTAAAATCAAAATACTGATGAAATAGCTAACCAGCATCATAGTTAGGGAGCCTTCCCAACTTTTTTGTGTGCCAAAGACTTTATACCTGTGTGTACCAAAGCGTTGTCCAATTAAGGCTGCTAGTCCATCTCCCCAAGTCATGATCAAAATTCCTAGTGCTGCGTACTGGGGTTGTTGTAAGTACCAGAAACTGGCAACTAAAATACCGAAACTAACAGAGTAAAAAAATGTCCCGAAACTTTGCCGCCCAACGCTATTAATACCAGGAAGAATAGGCAATCGGTAGGATAATAAGGTGATTGCACTCGCTAGAATGGAAGCTGTAATCCCTACACTGGCGGGGATATCTAGCCACCAAGCAAGTAAAATTACATTACCAGTGCCTATATGAACTATCTTCCGCACGATTTCTGGCTCGTCGGCGAAGCGGTTTACCACCCATGCAATCACGAGGATGAGTAACACCCAAATTGCAGTAATCGCAATTTGCAGCCATAAAACCGGAATTGAGGTTAAGTCAGAAAATGTAATCAACAAAGATGTAACAAAATGAAAAATTTTACCTCTGTTACTAATTTATAAGATTTAGGTAACTGCAATGAAACTATTATTTATTTGGCTGATTCGGGGCTACCGAATGTTTATATCGCCGTTGTTTCTCCCGACTTGTCGCTTTCAACCAACTTGTTCGATGTATGCTATTGAAGCTATTGAACGATTTGGAGTGTTGCGTGGTAGCTGGATGGCAACTCGGCGGATTTTGCGCTGTCATCCGTTTCATCCAGGTGGTTACGATCCAGTGCCAGAGATGGTGGAAAAGGTTAAGGAGGAGTAGTTTTGTGCAAATGGTGGGGAATTGAGGTTGGAGTTTAAACGCAAAGGGTCGCGGAGGGAAGCGCAGAGGGGCGCAGAGAATGAGAAGGGCGGTAAATTATTAAAGGATGTGTTCGTGAGTATAGGTATTTGGGGAGATGTCAACAGATGAGGTTGTCATCTAGCGTGGGAAGGTTGAATAATTTAATTTAGACTGACGATGATTAATCCTACTGCGATTTATATACCAGAACCACAAATTCCTACTCCTGGCCCGAACCCGCTACCTAGTCCCGAGCCTGTACCGGGGCCAGCGATTCCTCAACCGTTACCGGGGCCTGTACCAGAACCAGTACCTGCTCCCATTCCTCAAACAGTTCCAGGGCCAATTCCCCAAACCATACCGGAACCTGTTTAGATTACCTTGGTAATGTAATCCAAAATCTCAAATCTAAAATCCAAAATGCTAAGAGCCGGAATTGTCGGACTTCCCAACGTCGGAAAATCTACTTTATTTAATGCTGTAGTTGCTAATGCTAAAGCAGAAGCAGCTAACTTCCCTTTTTGCACGATTGAACCGAATGTCGGCGTTGTCGCAGTACCGGATGAACGGTTAAATGTTCTTGCTAAGATTGCCAGTTCGGCACAAACTATCCCAGCGCGGGTGGAATTTGTAGATATTGCCGGTTTAGTTAAAGGTGCAAGTCAGGGTGAGGGACTAGGGAATCAATTCCTGTCCCACATCCGGGAAGTTGATGCGATCGTCCATGTGGTACGTTGTTTTGAAAATGACGATATTATCCACGTTGCTGGTTCTGTTGATCCAGCACGAGATATTGAAATCATTAATATAGAATTGGGTCTATCAGATTTATCACAAATTGAGCGGCGAATTGACCGCACTCGCAAACAAGCTCGTACCAGCAAAGATGCACAGTTTGAAATCACAGTTTTAGAAAAATTGGCTGCGGCTTTAAATGAAGGTAAATCGGTGCGCCAGGTAAGTTTGAATGAAGAAGAAGCAGTAATTATTAAAGGATTAGAACTGCTCACTTATAAACCGATTATCTATGCTGCCAATGTATCTGAAGATGAGTTGGCAACTGGTAATCATTTTGTGGAAACAGTGCGGCAAATTGCATCGACAGAAAATGCCCAAGTTGTGATAGTTTCTGCCCAAGTTGAAGCGGAATTAGTAGAATTACCAGAGGAAGATAAGGCTGATTTCCTCGCATCTTTAGGTGTGGAAGAAGGCGGTTTGAAGTCTTTGATTCGTGCAACTTATATGCTTCTAGGATTGCGGACATATTTCACCTGCGGCCCCAAAGAAACCCGGGCTTGGACAATTAATGCCGGAATGTCTGCACCTCAAGCTGCTGGTGTAATCCACAGTGATTTTGAGCGGGGATTTATTCGCGCTGAAACTGTCGCTTATAAAGATTTGGTAACAACCGGTTCGATGAATGCTGCGAAGGAAAAAGGGTTGGTTCGCAGTGAAGGAAAAGACTATGTTGTGCAAGAAGGGGATGTAATGTTGTTCCGATTTAATGTATAGGGGTAATTAATTAAGTGACCGTTATCAATCAGATAATGGTCAACTTATAGCAAATTGCGATCGCCTACGGTGGGCGGGTACGCCATCGCACTGTAAGCCTTGACACTCCTTAAGGCAGTTGTTAGGCGATCGCAAATAAACCAGCAATCTCTTTTCAGATAGCAGTTTGCATCGGTTATCAAAGGACATATCGCTCAGTTATTCCCACCCACTATGTATATATAAGAACCCAAATTTTCATCATCCGTAGCAGTAATTACACCGCCTTCTGCACCGGGAACAAGTTCCATACCTTCAATTTTGTGGTAAGCAGAGCGGTAAAGAGGAACAAGTTGAGAATTTTGCTGCCATACAATTTTGTTATCACGTAATCCCAGATAACCAGCGACATACACAGCTGACTGAAATGGGCCATCGTCTCCGGCATCATTTGCTGAGGTGATGTACACAATTCCTAGAGGGTCTACCTTGATGTCTGATATATGACGTACATTGCCAGATGGAAACGGTACTTTCAGATTGGCAGAACCTGCGAGAGTAATTTGATATTTAGCCAAGTCAAACACTCCCCAAAATATAGTTGCTGGTTGTTCACCTTCGCCTCGATGTGCCCAAATAGCAACTAATTTTCCGTCTATATTTTGTAATCCAAATCCTTCAAAATTATTTCCTTGAATAATTTCTGGTAGATTGAATTCTTTGAGAACCAAGATAGTTTTATTGGCAGGGTTTAACCTGATAAAATAAGCTTTACCAGAACTGCTTAAAGCGATAAAAGAGAATTTTGTTTTCTCAGGAATAGATGTTAAAGCTTCTAAGTCGATGGGCAATTCTATGTTACTTGGCCACTTTAATGGGAAATATTCAGGTTGGTTTTTTCCTTTAATACTAATAATTGCTAAACGGGTTTGATTGGGTTTTTTGTTGTCATGGACAATCAGAAAATCTAGGGTATTGCTTTGCTGCTTTATCAAAGCCATACCACTGATCCCGAAAGGGATACCACCGCGAACTGGCCGCCAATCTTGCGCCCAAACTTGCACAGATATGAGTAACAATACACTCAAAACTACTATATTTATAATTAACTTGAGAAACCGAGGCATATTAAAAGAATTGGGCATGGGGCATGGGCAATACTTGTCGGGTTTTGGGGAAAAGGGGAAAGAAAAAACCTTTAACCTTTACCCTTTAACCTTTTCCCCAAACCCAATGCCGAGTTAAAAATGGTTAACCGAGCAGTATTGGGGGCATGGGGTATTGAGCATTGGATGTGGGGTTAAAAAAACTCTTCCCACTCGCTACACTCCGTAATAGAAGTGTGTTAGTCAATGCCCAATCATATCAAATACGAAAAATTTTCACCTGCACAAGCAAGTAGTATTTTATTCCTATATTTAGCAGTGTGATTACGTATTTAGTTGGCTCCCGATAGTACTTTCTGTAAAGAAACCAATAATTCGTTGACAGTATAGGGCTTGACCAAAAATGTATTGACACCAACAGCAGCTACTGAACTGAGCTTATTTTCAGACATAAGTCCACTGCTGGCAATAATTCTGACTTTGGGGTTAATTTTTTGCAGGGTACGGATGGCAGTTAAACCATCGAGTGAAGGTAGCATAATATCCATCAGTACGGCACTAATTTTATCCCGGTTTTGAGCGTATACCGCGATCGCTTCAATGCCATCATTGGCAATTAGGGTTTTGTAGTTATGAGTTTCCAGTGATGTTTTGGTAATCTCTTGAATGGCAACTTCATCATCCACAATCAAAATCAATTCTCCATGTCCCGTCTGTGGTGGCAATTCTTCGGGAGTAAATGTTTCCATTCCTTCCACTGCTGGCAAGTAAACTTTAAAGCTGGTGCCACTTCCCAGTTCGCTATAGACGTTCACAAAACCACCGTGGCTTTTAATGATCCCCAGCACGGTGGAAAGTCCTAACCCTGTGCCTTTTCCAACATCTTTTGTGGTAAAGAATGGCTCGAAAATTCTATCTAAGATTTCTTTAGGAATCCCAACTCCAGTATCGGAGACAGTAATTACTATGTAAGGCCCCTCTTTGGCTTCCAGGTTCATGCGGGCATAATTTTCATCAATCAACAGATTTTCAGCCATAATACTCAAATTACCGCCATTTGGCATTGCATCGCGGGCATTAACGCAGAGGTTCATTAATACTTGATGCAGTTGGGTGCTATCTCCAGAAACCATCCACAAATCTTGCAGGACATCGGTACTGATTTGTATAGATTTGGGAAATGTCTCTTTAAGAATCTTGGCAACTTCCACAATCAGATGTCTGAGTTGCAAAGTGATACGCTTTCCTTCTACACCCCGTGCAAAGGACAGCACCTGTTTGACTAAATCAGCCCCGCGTCTAGCGTTGATTTCCAAAATTTCCAGTAGATGGCGAGTCCGCTCATCTGCATCAGGAAATTTGAGTGGTAAAAGTTGCGCTCCTGCCAGAATCGGTGTCAGGATATTGTTGAGGTCGTGAGCAATGCCACTAGCTAAGGTGCCAATACTTTCCAAGCGTTGGGCGCGAAATAATTGGGCTTCTAGATGTTTTTTATCGGTAATATCTGTGTCAACGGAGAGAATCGCTTTAGGTTTTCCTTGTTCGCTACACACCAAACTCCAGCGACTAGCAACAAGGATTTCCTTACCCATTTTAGTCAGTTTAGTTAACTCGCCCTGCCACTTACCTTTACTAGTAGCTTGTAAAAGAGCCGCTTCAATTTCTGGGGAAGGTTCGTCAAACAAAAGCTCAGTAGCATTTTTGCCCCAAGCTTCTGTAGCTTTCCAGCCGTAAAGTGTTTCTGCGCCTTTGTTCCAGAAAAGAATTTGATTGTTTAAATCTCGCACGCAAATGGCATCTGTGGTGACATCTAGTAATGCCGCTTGTTCACGGATTTTTTCTTCTGCCAATTTGCGTTCGCGTAGCGCAGCTTGTCGTTCGCTAATATCAATACTGGCGCATGTCACGCCGAGAATTTCTTGCGACTCATTCCGCAATGGCTCAACTGTCAAATCGTAATATCGAGTTGTATCTTTGATTGTAATTGATACTTCCTCTCGCGTTCCTATGCCAGTGGTTAGCACCCCACGTTTAATTGTGGTAAGACGTTGAGCATCTTCACCTGGCATAATATCCAAGTCTTGTTTGCCCAATATTTCCTCAACTGTCAATCCAGATGGAGGATTGTAAACCCAGGTATAGCGTAACTCCATATCTTGGTTGTAGACAAAGATGGGAGAGTTTTTGAGAGCCACCCGAAATCGCTCTTCACTGTGACGCAATGCGTCGTCTGCCCGTTGACGTTCGATGGCATAACGCATGGAGCGCACCAGCAAGTCGCCAGTTACTTGCCCTTTCACCAAATAATCCTGCGCTCCTTCTTGCATTGCCCTAATTGCTAGGGTTTCATCGTTTATACCCGTCAGCACAATTATGGGAGTGGCTTTTGCCTGATGGTGAGCGATGACAAAGGTTTCTAGCCCCTGGCTATCTGGTAGCGAGAGGTCTAGTAGAATCACATCAAAAATTTCCTTTGCTAAGTAGTTGATTGCTTCAGAAAGCTGCTCAACAGGCATCAAATCAACTACAACTGTGGTAACTTCCTTTAAAAACTCCTGTAATAAAAAAACATCACCAGGGTTATCTTCTACTAACAAGACTTTTATATTTTTACCTGCCATTTCCACTACTCCGGTGGCAGTTTTACGATCGCAAACCAAAAATTTTCTATTGATTGTACAATTTTAACGAATTGATCGAAATCTACTGGCTTAGTTATATAACAGTTTGCACATAAATTATAGGCTTTGAGGATGTCCTCTTCAGCTTGGGAAGTCGTCAGAATTACCACAGGAATTCGCTTGAGCTTTTCATCTCCTTTGATTTCTGCTAGTACCTCCCGCCCATCTTTTCTGGGGAGATTTAAATCGAGCAACACAATATCGGGATGGACTGCCTTAACATATTTTTCTTGTTTCCGCAAGAATGCCATTGCCTCTACACCATCCTCGACGACGTTGAGGTTAATCGAGATTTTACTATCTTCTAGGGCGATGCGTGTAAGTTGGGCATCGCCAGGATTGTCCTCTACTAACAAAACCTCAATAGGCATAATCGCTGTTATAATGCTCACGATTGCTTACCTGCTCTATCTGGAATTGTGAAGTAGAAAGTCGAGCCTTGACCCGGTTTCGATTCAACCCAGATCCGGCCGCCGTGACGTTCTATAATTTTCTTGCAAATTGCCAGACCAATTCCAGTACCAGGATACTTGTCTCTACCGTGCAAGCGCTGAAAAATTATAAAAATACGTTCTGCATACTGGGATTCCAAACCAATCCCATTATCACGTATCGAGAATAACCATTCATCTGCCAATGGTATAGAATTTAAACTTTCTTCGTCTGAATTTGGATTTGGCTTGGCTACCCCAATGTGAATTTGTGGCTGCTGATTCTGACAAAATTTGATCGCGTTGCCAATCAGGTTTTGAAATACTTGTGTTATTTGGGTAGTATCAGCCATCACTTCAGGTAGAGGTTCGTGAGTGACAATTGCCTTGCTATCTGCGATCGCAATTTGGAGATTAGCGATCGCCCGTTGTAAGATTAGATCACAATCCACTAACTTAAATGGCTGTCCACGGGTGCTGACGCGGGAATAGTTCAACAAATCGTTAATTAAGGTCTGCATTCGCCGCGCCCCATCTACTGCGTAGGTGATAAACTGATCGGCATTGGTATCGAGTTGATTTTTGTATCTTCGCTCTAGTAGCTGTAAATAACTTGTTACCATCCGTAACGGCTCTTGCAAGTCATGAGAAGCCACATAAGCAAACTGTTCTAATTCGGCATTAGAACGAGCGAGTTCCTGACTTTGCTGGGTTTCTTTTTCTAATAGTTGCGCTTGAGATAAAGCAATGCCAATTTGGTTAGCTAGTTGCTGTAACAACTCCGTCTCAAAGTTATTCCACTTTCGAGGTGCAGCACACTGATGAGCTAGCAACAAGCCCCAAATGCCATCTCTGACGAGAATCGGTACTACAAGGTTAGCTCTGACAGCAAACTGCTGAAGAAATTCTCGATGGCATGGTTGAATATGAGCGGTTTCAATGTCTTCCATAGCACTGACTCTGCCCTGGCGATATCTTTCTATGTATTCTTCTTTAAAGCAGGGGTCAAAAAGATTTTTTCTCAGAATTACGGGCCAACCAGGTAGCACCGCCTCTTGTACTACTGTTCCCGAACCATCAGCCTCCAGTCGAAAAATTAAAACTCGGTCAGCGTTTAATAATTTTTGTACCTCTGTCACTGTGGTTTCGAGAATTTCATCTATTTGTAAAGATTCTCGAATTTTCAGGGTGATTTCTGCAAATAATTGCGATCGCAAATTCTGCCGCTTTAATTCCTCATCTGCCCGCTTGCGATCTGTGATATCTGTATAAGAACCCACCATGCGAACTATATCACCCAATGCGTCCCAAAGTGCTTGTCCTCGATCTAGAATCCATTTATAGCTGCCGTCTTGGCACTGGACTCGATATTCACAGACATAAAACGGTGTTTTCTTGGCAAAGTGGTCTTGGAAGGCTTGAAGTACCCAATCTCGCTCATCGGGGTGGATTCGTTTTATCCATTCGTCCCAACCGATGGAAACTTCGTGGTCTTTATAACCGAGCATTTCCTTCCACCGAGTTGAGAAGAACACTTCATTAGTCTTGAAGTTCCAATCCCAAATGCCATCATTATTACCATGTAATGCTAATTGCCAACGTTCTTCACTTTCTCGTAGTGCTTCTACTGTTCGCCGCCGTTCAGTAATGTCTTGAAAATAAATAGACAAGCCGTCTTTTGCAGGATAGGCATGGACTTGAAGCCAGCAGTTTAGTGGTGGATAAAACTCCTCAAATTCCACACTCACCTGTTCTAAGATTGCCCTGTGATACTCACGGTAAAATGTTGTGCCGATGATTTCTGGAAACACTTCCCAGATGTTTTTACCCAGAAGTTCATTTTGTTTTTTTCGCAACAACCGTTCTGCTTGACCATTAATGTAGGTGAATCGCGACTTTTTATCCAGGGCAAAAAACCCATCAGTGATGCTTTCAAGAAGATTATTGATGCGGGTTCTCGCAGCTTCAGACTGGACGCGGGCTTCTTGCTCTTGGGTCATGAGTTTTTCAGTAACTTGAGATACCTCAGTTACATAACGCCTAAGTTCTAGTTGGTCGATTACCAAACGACTCAGAGCTACAAGCGCCTCCACTTGTTTTTGGCTTAATTCTTTGGGAACTTGGTCAATTACACACAGAGTTCCCAGCATATCTCCTCTGGGAGTAATTAAGGGTACACCTGCATAAAAGCGTACATAAGGATAGCCAGTTACTACCGGATTATTTGCCAATTTTTCATCAGCTAGGGTATCAGGAACCACCACAACATTACGCCGCTCTTGGCAAAGGTAAGATAACCCAATACTCCGGGGCATTTCTGATACATCTAAACCTACTTTTGCCTTAAACCATTGACGGTTTTCATCAATAAAATTTACCAAAGAGATAGAAGTACCACAAATAAATGCTGCTAACTGAGCAAGATTGTCGTAAGCTTCTTCAGGTTCGGTGTCAAGAATTTGATACTGGCGGAGGGCTTCTAGCCGCGCCATTTCTGTATCAATTTGTCCAGCTTTCATTAATTTTTATTAAAAAATCTAAATGTAATATTGTCAGTCAACAGCGTAGCTATCTCAAGAGTAGCTTAACTTTTGTTAACAATTCTTAGTCATTTCCCCGCCTCTGGCTGTTCAGGAAATTCTGTTTCAATTTTGTCGTACTTCTACGGCAGGCGGGTACGCCATCGCACTAATCCTAGTGTAAACAAATTTAGTCTGCATGATGAGATTTAATTGTTGCAGACTATCTACTAGTCATTTGTCACTACGCAGAAATCGACAAACCCCTCCGTGCTTGAACTTTCTTTCAAGTTTTTCCCTCTCCGAGTCGGAGAGGGACGGTTTTAGGTAGTAAAACCAGGGAGAGGTTTCAATATTTACGCTAATTAGGCGGTTACTAGACAATCAGTCAAATTCACGTTGCTCTAGCCTACGCTGTGAATTGATTTTATAACTGTAGCGTAGAGCGATCGCTACTCTGAAACTAATAACTGTTAAACCTCTACCAAAACAGCTTCCCGCAGCTTGGCAATTACATCACTGACATTACCTGTATTCATCCGGTAACTCAGAGGATGGGCAATCAACCGCGCCGTGCTTTCATACAGAGTAGCGATTTCAATTAAACCATTTTCGCGCATAGTCCGCCCTGTAGAAACCAAATCCACGATCGCTTCTGACATTCCAGTAATCGGGCCTAATTCCACTGAACCATACAACGGTACGATTTCCACGGGTAAATCTAGACTGTGGAAATATTCACGAGCGCAATTTACATATTTTGAAGCAACTCTACCATGCGGTGGTAAATCTAAAGGCGATCGGTAAGAACTCGATGCTTTTACCGCCACTGACATCCGACAATACCCAAACTGCAAATCTACCAAGTGGGCAACTTGCGGCTGCTTCTCCCGCAGCACATCGTAACCAACAACACCCAGTTGTGCTTGACCATATTCTACATAGACAGGCACATCCTGCGCCCGCACCAACAAAGCTTTTGCAAGTCCCTTAGTATCAGGAATTTGAAGTTGGCGAGTTCCTGAATCTAAAAAAGCGCTAAAATCTAATCCCACAGATTGTAGCAAGCGGATGCTATTTTTAAGGAGTTCCCCTTTTGGTAATGCAACAGTCAGCATTCTTTTTCTTAATATCCTTGGCGATCCAGCAGTTGAATAATATCTCTATATGCTTACCACAGCAGCATGAGAATTTTATTAGTTGATGATGAAGTTGAACTAACTGAACCCTTGAGTCGCTTGTTAACTCGTGAGGGTTATATTGTTGATGCCGCTTTCGATGGCACAATTGGCAGCGAATATGCACAAGCAGGCAGTTATGACCTACTAATTTTAGATTGGATGCTGCCAGGAAAAACGGGGTTAGAGATTTGTCAGCAATTGCGACGACAAGGCAAAACCACTCCTGTGCTGTTTCTCACAGCCAAAGATACTCTCGATGACCGCGTACAAGGTTTAGATGCTGGCGCTGATGACTATTTAGTTAAACCTTTTGAACTGCGTGAGTTACTCGCCAGAGTCCGTGCTTTATTGCGTCGTTCTGGCTCTCAAACCTATGAAACCACCACCGGACGTTTAACTGTCGCTGATTTAGAACTAGATTGTGAAAATCAAGTCGCCTATCGCCAAGGACGAATAATTGAGTTATCGCAAAAAGAAAGCCAGTTGCTGCAATATTTTATGGAACACACTGGACAACTAATGACTCATGCCCAAATTATGGAAAATTTGTGGCAAGAGTCAGAACAACCCAGTAGTAATGTGATTGCAGCATTAATTCGTTTGTTGCGTCGTAAGATTGAGGTAGGTAGAGAAACAGCACTGATTCACACAGTCTACGGCAAAGGCTATCGTTTCGGTGCTTCCTCAGTGGAGTCAGTTTAGCTGTCTGTTTCCAACTCATTTCTAAAAATTAATTATGCGTTACCTGAAACCACTGTAGAGAAGTTCCATTGCAACATCTATAAATTCTTTTTCACCAGATATCTATTGGTAGGAAAATCATAGTTTTGCCAAAATTTCTTCCCACTCAGAGGGCGAGAGGGGTTGTAACTCTATCTGCATATTAAAACAATCACTAGCTGCGGTGATTAAATCTGCAATAATCTTTTCCACACTCAGACTTTGAGGCAGTTGTACAGTCGTAAAAGATTCTGCACCAAATACTTGAGCAAACAGTTCAGCATCGGGTTGCAAACGGATGGAACCATGTTGCAAAATTGCTCCACTACGTCGCAGTTGAGCGCTACCAATGAGTTTGGCACCATCTGGCAAAACTAAATCTGCACTGGTTGCTGTGCCAAAACAGTTAGGGTTGTGGATGTAACCTCGCCCTTCTGTACCGTAATGTAATTCTACGCCGAGCGATCGCCATCCTTGAATCAAAAACTCACAAATTTTTTCGTACACCTGGAGGCGACTACCCACTAGTCCAGATGTGACTACAGCGTAAGTTAAATCACCTTGGTGTAGTACCGCCCGTCCACCAGTAGGACGTTGTACTAAATCTAATTTCTGCCCTTGCCAAGTCAAATTTTGCCAATATTCAGGGTATTGTCGTTGATGATAGCCAAGAGAAATGGCAGATGGCGACCAGGTATAAAAGCGCAAAGTGGACGGATGTTTTCCAGACTGGTGCTGTTCTAGTAACCAGTTGTCAATAGCCATTTGCACATTACCAGCCGCCTCTAGCAAAGGAATTAGTCGCCACACCTGCTTGCTATACATCTAATGCAGTATAAGCCCAATCCAAAATCCAAAATTCCTTAAGTTGCACCAAATTCAGTTTGTAAGGCTTCATCGTTGTTATCAGCGATTGTCGCCACAATGGTAATCAGCCGAGACACTTCGCCAGGAGATAACTCCGCTAAGGTGCGTGTTGAGATCACAACCACTCTGTTTTCTATAATACCAAAACGCGCTTCAAAAGTGCTGGAGCAGTTCAACTCCAACAGATAACGCAGCAATCTGGGTTCATCTTTAGCAGGTAAATTTAGCACCGCAGACCAAACCGTTATGGTGTCTTCATCGGTTGTACCGTTAAGTTGGACATATACCTGCACACTTCCATACTTAAACTTCCAGAGATAGCCACCCTCTGGAGTATGGCTAACCATCGCACTATCATCTTGTTCTAAAGAGTCGATGACATTTTCAATCACCTCCAGATGGTTAATGCCTGTTGTCTCGGCGATTAGCTCATTAATGGATTCGTCACTAGTTACGGTTTCTTGGTAGCTTGCCATACAGATTTTTTTCTCAATATACTCGCTGTTTCATCTACACATACTTTATAACTTGTGGAGGCAGTTAGTTTGAGCTTCCTTTTGGGTCTACTTTCCAAATAGCTTGGAATATAGCAAGAATTTTTTCACCTTGGAACTGATACTTGATTAATTACCGACGCAATTACCGCATCCATTTGTAAACCATCCAGCATTGCTTCTGGTTTCAAAATGAGGCGATGACGCAGCAGTGGCGATGCAACTGCTTTTACATCATCTGGCGTGACAAAATCTCTGCCAGCTAACCACGCTAATGCTTGAGATGTCTGCAACCAAGCACCGGCGGCGCGAGGCGATGCACCCAAAGTTAAATCGGGATATTGACGCGATATTCTCACCAAGGCTAACAAATAATCAACGATCGCTTCTGATACTTTAACTTCTTTAACTGCTTGTCGTGCTTGTAAGATGTCGGCTACTGTTGCTATCGGTTTCAAACGGCTAATATCCAAACGCCTTGCTGAAAACCCAGCCTGACGATTGAGTAACATTTGCTTTTCCGCAGCTTGATCTGGGTAATCTACCACTAACTTAAATAAAAATCTATCCAATTGGGCTTCTGGTAAGGGATAAGTCCCCTCAAATTCCAGAGGGTTTTGGGTTGCAATCACCCAAAATAAATCTGGTAAGGGCAAACTTTCACCATCCAATGTTACCTGCATCTCTTCCATCGCTTCTAGCAGTGCTGCTTGTGTCTTGGGAGGAGTACGGTTGATTTCGTCTGCTAGCAGGACTTCGGTAAATATTGGCCCTTTTTTCAAAGTGAAATTGCGGCTATTCAAGTCAAAAATATTTGTCCCAGTAATATCTGAAGGTAAGACATCTGGTGTTAGTTGAATTCGGCGAAAATCCCCTTGAATTAACTGTGCTAATACTTTTACCAGGAGAGTTTTACCAGTTCCCGGTACTCCTTCTAAAATTACATGCCCACCCGCTAGTAGTGCTACTAAAAGTTGTTGTATTAGGCTTGATTGTCCAACAATTACTTGATTAAGACCTTGACCAAGGCGAATTAAGATAGGATGAGTTTCGCTCATTTTTTTGCTTATAAATAATTTACTCAAAAGTACTCAGGTACATAAATATTATGCACAGCTTCAAAAAAATAATTACGAATTACGAATTTTCCTAATATTTCGCCATTTGCCCAACCAGCTTAACAGTTCTCGCTCACTGATAGGTTGTTTGTGGGATTGTAGCTTTAAAACTGCATCCAGTTCTGCTGCACTTGTGCCTGTTTTTTCTTTCCAGAAATTGATTAAGACTTGAGGTTCTAAAAGTACTTGTCCTAATCCCAAGGCTTTTTGTAGTTGGAGTTGTTCTTGTTTACCCACCATCTCGACAACAAAGTCGGTGCTATCGGCTTTCTGCAAGACTCCCGCTAAAGCTTGGATGTATGCTTCGCTATTATCTGTAACTGGTGTATCTAAAGCTACTGGCTTCCCAAAGCGGCGATTCTGGGCCCAAGTTAGCAGCAATAGCAGAATACCTACCTGTACTAATATTGGAAATAAAGGAGTTTTAGCAAAAAAGCTAGATAAATCACCTTCGCTTTCTTTTTTTCTGACATCAGCATCTTTATAGCCGTGGATGTATTCATCGACAAATACAGTGTTACTATTTTCAGTTACTAAACTAGCTAAATACTTGAAATTACTTAAATAGTCTTGATAAGCGTTGGCGGCTAAATAAGGGGTGGTAGAAAAAATTACCTTTCCCTGGTTATAATTTTTTTCCCAGACAACAGCACCAAAGCGATCGCCTAAATCAACTTGCTTGGAGTTGGCTTTCTGATACCGTCTACGTGTATCAATTTTGATATCACCTTGAGGAGATTTTTGCATAGTGCTAAACTCTGCTTCTGTAACCCGCGCCCCCGCACCCAAAATTACCAAAGTATTGCCTTTTTCTACCCATTCCCGCTCTTGACCATTCAATGCTGTCTCCCTTGGATAGGCGCTTACCTGTAGAAAGGTAACTGGGCTATTTTCTGGCTGAATATCACTAAAAGGTTTTTGCCAACGCTGGATAGAAATTCCTTTCTGTTGCATAAAAGCATACCAAGCACCATATCCATCAGAGGCGCGGTTATAAGTAGAGCCAGTGCTAATTTTTGTATTATTGGGAGCCACTAGCAAAGTAAGCAAAACGATCGCAGCTAGTGCGATCGCTCCCATCCAAGCAAGGCGATTTGAACGTTTCATCTTCGACTTTCACAATAATCACTTCGTTTGAGAATCAATAGTGCTAATACTTACTTATTTTTCAGGTAAAGTCAAAAATATAATTAAGTGACTTCATTTTCTCCAAGCGATCGCCTGCTTGATGAATGTTTCTAAGTTTTGGGTAGCAGTGGGATTGTCAAACAGAACGTTGGTTGAGAGTTTTAGAGCTTCACGGACTGAGAATCGCCAACCAATATCTGTTGCTAATCGCACTGCAATCTTGATATATTGCGAGGCATCATCGGCAATCGTCTCTGTTATACCCATAGTTTGCAAGAAACCATAAGAGTGCCGTCCTCGCATAAACTCACCAGGACAAGTAACAATTGGTAAATGGCAAGCGATCGCATCCAATGTTGTATTCCCACCCGCCCAGTCGAAAGTATCTAAATAAATGTCTGCCAAAGAAAGCAAGTCAAAGTAATCATCACGCGGTAAGACAGGCGAGAATACACAATAATCAAGACTATCTAACCCTACAGCCCCAAATGCCTGTTTCAGACGTTCTTGAGAAATCCCAGAGCGAAGGAACATAAACTGAGCATTGGGAACTTGAAGGGCAATTTCTGCATAAATGTAATCGTGCTGTGGTAGATATTTATAGCCAGCTTGACTAGAGATGTAGACGATAGCATCTTCTCGTAATCCAAAAAATAATCGGTTGCGGCGGATTGAGTCAACTTTGATAGCAGGATAGGAAATCCCCACACCAGGCAAACGGACAAGGGTTTCGGTGTAGTGATCTTGCCCATTCACTGGCTCCATCAGTTCGCTAGATAAGAAATAGTCAATGGTGGGCAATCCAGAAGTTACAGGTTGTCCCCAAGCCATACATTGAATCGGTGCTAAACGAAGTCCAGCAATACATAGTGTTGTAGCATCCATTCCTAATTCTGGAAAAATTAACACATCAAGGCTGTCATCAATAATTTGTTGACAAACCTGTTCTAAATTATTCGGTAAATGATAGAACTTTGTACTATAGGACTGAAATAATTGAGTGGCAGCATCAATTTGATGCCCTATATGATATGAATAAATTTCAAAATTTTGATTATCTGCATATTTCAGCCAGTTTAAGAATAAAACTGTTCCGCTCCAGCCACACAAAAAATAGGAAAGATATCCAATTTTAATTCGCTGATTGCTCCTAATAGAAGAAATCGGACGTTCCTGAATCCATTGAGGATAATTTATCGCCATAGTTTGGTGAACTAGCTGCCCATATTTTTGCTGTAGCAACACATCATTTTTTGCCTGATATGCAAGAAAAAAGTTCGTATGATTCATGATTCCTGTTAAAGCTTTTTTCTGCTCCTCAAGGCTCTTTATCCTGATTTCTTCAATTAGTTTTTCTAGCCCATGCTGAAACCCTGCTCGGTAAGTATCAATCTCATCAGGAGTATGATAAATTTCTGGCAGCATAAGATGGCTTAACATTTTAAATATATAGTTTTCAGGAAACTTATCCGTAACCTGTTGAGCGAAGTTACGAGCTTCTAAATAATTGTGACTTTGCTTGAGGCGAATAATCAACCAGAAATACAGTTCTTCTGCTTGAGGGCAATAGCTAATACCGTTGTGTAATGTTAGGATAGCCCCTTGCATCTGACCAGTTTTATAGAAAATATTACTTAGCTTCAGATAATAGTCAATCTGGTGTGGACAACTGGATAAATAGTTGCTGTAATATGGGATAGCGTTTTCGGGCGATTCACTGTCTGCGAAATAGTCACCCCATCTTTGCCAAGATTCTAGCCGAGCAGCTTCATAAACAGTTTGCTGGCAAATTTCTGATAACTCACATATCGGAATTTGTACAATTTCTGGCTGCTGGGTAATGTAGCGATATTGGTTGTTAATTGGAATGCGAAAGTTAATGAATGATTTAATAACAGACCATTCTTGTGTAGTTAAATGACCTGTAATCCCTACATTGAGGTCTTCACAGACAATTCCTTCTAAGCTCAGGGTAAAAGCAGTCTCAAAAAGCAATGAGTTAGCATTATCTTGTAATTCATTCGATAAACTTTGGCTATCAATTAGCAATGTTATATTTTGTCTAGCTGGATGTGTAAAAAGAGTTTTGAGAACATTTGTTAAATCTTCTGCAATTGCTGTTTCTAAATTAGACCAGTCAGGAAAAATAATAAAATTAATATCTCTTAATTCATTAATTAACATAGTGTTGCATTTACTAATGTCAAGTCCCCTTGCGTATAGGCACTACTATATATGTTTTTACAACAATGTCACCAGTAACTAAAAGATAAAAATCTGTGCAGGAGTTATGAACCAAAAGAACCCCGACTTCTTCAAGAAGCCGGGGTTATAAACCTCTCGGTTTTTCTAAATCTAATAGGGTTCCAAGGCTCTTGAAGCGGACATGATATCACTCAAATTGCATGAGCGATCGCTCCCATCCAAGCAAGGCGATTTGAACGTTTCATCTTCGACTTTCACAATAATCACTTTGTTTCTGTATCACAAGTGTTAATACTTACTTATTTTTCAGGGAAAGTCAAAAATATTATTACTTTTCTTAAACCCGATCAAAACATCTGTAGTAATAAACGATACGAAAAATTTCAATAACAATACTCTTATTTGGAAGTTGTAAAAAACCCCACCTCTTTTACCGGGTGGGGTTAGTATACTGACTAAGGCTATTTAACCTCACATAATATCATTCAAATTGCACGAGCGATCGCCCCGATACAACAATAAAACCGACAGAATCAAGCCTAATCTGGGGCTGGCGAATACCTTGGAGAATGGCTGCATTTAAAGCAGTTTCTATCTTCAATTCTTCTGCGAGAGCATTATCCCAACTTTGTTGGTTCAAACGCAGGCGTAATTGTTCTACTCTATTGGCTAATTTTTTTTCAGCGACTTTAGAACAACTTTGGCATAAGTCAATAAAATCGGGACGGTTTGAAAGTAATTCCGCAGAGGTGTTACGTACTTCATAGCAGAAATTTTGCCATTTACTAGGGTCAACAAAATCGTCAATAATTCCTAAGCGCTCTTTTGCCAGATTGTAATCTCGTCCTTGATTATTGTTTTTATCTTTATATGGACGTTGCAGAATACTTAAGAGAGCTTTATCTTCAACAACGCGGATTGGCTCATTGCGACCATCAACATAGATAGTTTCTATAATTGGTGGAAATAGAGCATCAACACGTCGTTGCAAGTTTTTGAATTGAGAACTATCGAGTTTGTTATCTAGTAAAACTTGTTTGGCAATTCTTAAATTTGCCTCAACTACATAATTGCATTGGAAACCGAACCACTCCTTCCCTTCTTTTGCATCCCAAGATGAATCAGTGCGCCACATTGCAAAGGCTTCACCTCGGTCATCCCAGTTTATATAGTTCCAGAGTGCTTCGACAAATCCTTCCCCAACTCGAAAGAGTTTAATACCAGGATTCTGGTTTGCCACCCTGCGATTATAAGTACCAAATTGGTCTAGGTAACTATCAGCAAAACGGTTTTTTAACTCATTTATGGGAACCAATGTCCGCGTTGAGGGTTGATAACGTCGCATCTCTGATGAGTCGGGGTTATTGAGTCCTCGAAATCCCAGCGCCTCACAAATCCAGCCTTCAATTGCTCGTTTCATTTCTAGATGACAAGCATCGTAATTATCGAGGTCTTGAAAATACTCGGTGGCAATTTCATCGTTAGCGTCAATTTCATCTAAAGCATTTTGTTCGCTAATTTTTGCAATTTCGGCTTCAATTTGCTGTTGAATTGGTGAAATCATCTCTAACAATCCAGCAGCACTTGATTGAAACAAAGCTGTTTCTAATTCTGCAAGTTTATCATCTACATAAAACTGTAAACTCGCAATTGATTGCTGGAAAATCCCAAATCCATCTTTTAATACTTGATACCAAGCATTGTGAGGGCTATCTTCTAAATAGGGGCCAATCAAAACACAAGATTGGACTCCAATTTTGCTGCCAATGCGGTCAAGTCTGCCAAGTCTTTGCTCTAACTGATTAGGCGACCAAGGAAGGTCAAAATGAATTAACCAATCGGCAAATTGGAGGTTAAGCCCTTCTTCTCCTGAGCGATCGCATACTAGAATAAAGCAGTTTGGGTTATTCCTAAACTTATTTAAGCCTTCCTCAACTTTGTCTGGTGATTCTCCAAATTGATGTTTGGCGATTGTCTCTGCACCAAAGGTATCAGACAAATACCGGACTATTTCGCCACAACTTTGGGCAAAACTGGTGAATACAATAAATTTTGGCAGAATATCGCCAGTAATTGGTCTCTTGATTCTCTGCTGTATTCTCGTGATGAATTCTTTTTGATTCTTCCGAACGTTTGCGGGAATTTTGAAGTATGTACCTAGCTGATTCAGTAGTACAGTTTTCAAATTTTCCGTTCGTCCTCCATCTTCTTGGGGTTGACGAATAATTTTCAGGAAGGATTGCAGAATCTCTTCTTCCCCAGAAAACTTGGGGGTTGTAGTTAAGAGGCGAAGATCATCTTCTTTAAACTCCTGGATGAGTTTAGCATGAGGCTTACCAGTTAAGCGGGCGGTAATTACCTGCTCTAAAATGCCTAACCAAGTACCAGCCGCTAGAAATAACAGTAGAAAAATTCGCTGATATGGCTGTTCAGCAGGAGCAACACTACGCCATTGATTGAGTAGTTCGTGGATATCAGGCGATCGCTCGTCTAAATCGTACTCTTCTTTGGGTGTAAAATTGCGGTCAAATATCACATCTTCCACCGCCGCGCGACGGTTGCGAAGCATTCGGCGGTGTAGTCGATAGATATCGCTGACGTGAGTACGAATCGCTTGGACGATTTGGTCTTGTTCTGGAGAATTTGTTTGTAAACAATTTTCTAAATCATCCGCCAGCTTCAGGAAATACTCATCCTCAGCTAAGAGGTTTCGTAGTTGCTGCAAGTTACTTTTGAGATCAACGGGTTCAGCACCTTCTTTGAAAGAAAGCAGAAGTCTACCAATTTCCTGACGACTTTCAACTTTGGCGCGAAAACCTGCTAAATCACCAATTTTATAGGTTGCTGGGTCGAGCAAGTGTAACATTGCCAAGAAATCTTGCTCATGATTGAGAACAGGAGTGGCAGATAATAAAAGTAAGCGATCGCTTTTATGAGCAAGTTCTTTACAAGTCTGAAAACGCTGGCGCACTGTTGCATCCTTAGAAGTCGCCATTGCTGCGATATGATGAGCTTCATCTAAAATTAAGCAGCCTATCCTCGCCTTCAGGTTGATTTTATGGATATCTTCAACCGCTAGCACCGCTACCCGTTTGCCAAAATGGGAAATGTAAAATTTGTTTTCTAACTCAGTCCGCCATTGTTTGAGTAAATATTGCGGAACTAATACCACTGCACCCTTTTTCGGTTCATCCAAGAGGAATTGACGCAGAATCGCACCCGCTTCGATGGTTTTTCCAAGTCCCACCTCGTCTGCTAGCAAGTAGCGTTGAATTGGGTCTTCCAGTACCCGCCGCACTACTTCAACTTGGTGAGGATAAAGATTAATATTTGCCGAAATCAGTCCTGTCATCCCGCGACTGACAGCGCGTTGCTTAATCAAGGATTTGACAAAAGCCAATCTTTTGTCGTGGAAGTAAGGCGTTTCGTGACCCTTCATCGCTAGAGTTTCGATGGGGTCTGTGTTTGGGAGATTACAACGAACGTAAATGTCTTCTTCAGTAGCGATCGCAGTTTTCTTATCTGGTAAATCAATTTGATACATTTCTGTATCTTCATCCCAAATGAAAACTCTCCCAACTATCCATTTATCCTGAGTTTGGTACTTAATATAGCATCGAGCCTGTGGTTCAAGTCTGACCTCAGAGAGCGAACTTAAAGGTAAAGTTTTTTGAAGACGTTGCCCTATAGAGCAAAAATACTCAACGTTTGCATTGGTATCAGATATTTCCGTAACTTTGCCGATACCCAAAGAGTTATTCTGGGACTGTACCAATAAACCGAGCTTAATCATAGATCCAGTCCCCTGAACACACTAAAAGAACCTTCCAGACTAGTTTTTTCACCTATATCTGGTAGTTTTGTCGATCAACATTATAGATAATAAACTGGCATTACTGTTTTTCGTTTTAGCGATGTCTACGACGGGCTACGCCTACGCTCCACCAGATCTAACTAGTAAAATCAGCCTAAAGGTTGATTTGCGTTTTAATTGGGTTCTTGGCAACTTTTGGTGATGATGAAAGGTTACGCGCTTTAAGGCAGAAGGCAGGAGGCAGGAGGCAGAAGGGTTTTAAGATTTTGCCTGTCGTCGTAGAACTTGTGACAAAGATCCAGATCCAACCTGAAGACTTTTCTTGTAATGTAGAGATTCTGTAACCCTTATACCACAAGGCTTTCTATAATTTTATTCTTTCTTCCTTCTGCCCTCTGCCCTCAGCATAGATGCCTAAACCAGCCCACTATTGATCGCCAAAAGCTGACAAGAACCTTTAATTGCATCAGGACCCATTGGCATTGTCAGCCGACGCATTGGCATTGCCAGACGACGCATTGGCATTGTCAGACGACGCATTGGCATTGCAGGGTATTACCAAATTAATTCGCTACGAATTCAACGAAATACTGCACTTAGGTGATTATGTGGCGCAATAGATTCACGCTTTACCCCGATCGCACCACGATACAATTAAGATGATGTAGTTTTATTTAGTATGAAGAAAATCCGAGACAACACAATTAAGTTAAACCAATATTTAAAGTTGATGGGTATAGTGCCAACTGGAGGACAAGCCAAGCTAATGATTCAAGGTGGCGATGTCCAAGTAAACGGTATGCTGGAAACCCGACGAGGGCGGCGACTAGTACCGGGTGATAAAGTGACAATAGAAGGAAAGACTTTAGAGGTGAATTTGGATAACAATGAAGACCAAAATGTAGTGACAGATTTTCCCCAACAAACCGAGTAAAAATTTTTATCCCAAATTGAAAAGTTCCTCTTTTGCCTTGTGAGCGATGCTGCAAATTTCCAATAAAGTTATAATCCCACAGAGTGATATTGAAATTAGTGCGATTCGTTCGCAAGGAGCAGGAGGCCAGAATGTAAATAAGGTTTCCACAGCGATTCACTTACGCTTCGATATTGTCGCTTCATCATTACCAGATTATTATAAAGAACAGCTTTTAAAGCTGAACGATCGACGCATTACCCAGGAAGGAGTTGTTGTCATCAAAGCACAAGAACACCGAAGCCAAGAAAACAATCGGGAATCAGCTTTGAAACGACTTCAAGAACTCATTCAAAGTGCAGTTGTCGTGACGATAAAACGCAAACCCACGAAACCAACTCGCAGTTCTCAAAGAAAGCGCCTTGACTACAAGACTAAACGCGGACAGGTTAAGTCTAACAGAGGACAGGTGACAGAATTTTAGATTTTAGGCTTAGGTGGATCTGCAAACAGAAATGTTATGGGAAATCAGTCTTAACGTTTAATTCCCTTAAACCGTTCTTGCGCCGCCTGAAACGCTTCTTGCATTACTAACTGAATTCTTTGGGGATCGGGTTTCTTACCTCCCATTAAATCACCAAAATAAACGCAGGCTGCTTCCCCTAGTGCCCAAGTGTAGGCGGCTGCCCAAGATGCTGCGATCGCACTCCCAAAACCTGGTATAAATTTAATTAATTCCCGTGCGATTGCCTGTGCTAAGAAACCCCCTGCGATCGCACTGACAACACCCCCTGCCTGTGATGGTGTAATTGTCTGTCCATAT
Organism: Nostoc sp. UIC 10630; assembly: GCF_010747425.1. Taxonomy (NCBI): domain Bacteria; kingdom Bacillati; phylum Cyanobacteriota; class Cyanophyceae; order Nostocales; family Nostocaceae; genus Nostoc; species Nostoc sp. UIC 10630. The sequence continues at coordinate 13,527 of NZ_JAAGOG010000043.1, read as the reverse complement.
AATTTACCCAACAGACCCACCATTGATACTTGCAAGGCAGTTAGTACAGGCATTGTGGCAAAAGGCAGAGGTACAGCCGCAAGGGTGGCAGACATAATTGCAAATGGCAAAATATAACGGCGTGCTGCATCTCGGTAAAGGTTGCCAAGTTGCTTTCCGGCTTCTTCTCGATCTAATAGCTGATAAATCGCCTGCGCTTCTGCTTGTGGGAGTAGTTCTGCTAAAGAATCTCGTAGTGCTTCTAAGCCATAAAATACCGGATCGTAGCCATCTTCTTCCAGGGTAAAGTCAATTAGTACAGAGCGGTCAGTTATCCCGGCGAAGGCTTGCTGCATTGCCGCAAATGCGCGGTTGATTTCTTGATAATCTGGCGGATAGGCAGGATGATCGACAATATCAGCAGGATAAACCTCATGCAAGCAAGTAACTACTAGCAGACAGGGAATATTTGGATACTGCTGGCGTAACTTTTGAGCAATTTGTCGGAGTGTGTCAGTTGCAAAATCATTGATTTTGACCGTCAACAGGAGGATTCTGGCGGAACCAGTTTCCTTTTGTAAATCGCCAACTAACTCCTGAATAATTGTTTGGGTATCTTGGTTGACATCACCTAGTCCCACCGTATCAGTAAAAACTAGTAATGGCAGGTCATTGGAAGGATAAGCATAGCGCTGCGTGTGTTGCGTGTGCGGACGAAAACCCTGACCTATAATCTCAGCCGAAACCCCTGTTAATCCCCGCACAATTGAACTTTTTCCGGCTTGGGGTTTACCAATCAGTAGTGCTTCTGTGGTTGGCAATTCGGCTCGGATTTTCTCTAAAATCTCTGCAACTTGAGTTTCACTGACGCTAAACCATTCAACAACCGTTTGTGCCAGTTGTTCTACGGGTAGGAGTTTGGTTAAACGTGTTGTTGCTGTGTTCCAGACACCACCAATGCGGTTTGTCCAAGAATTATCGACCGACTTGGTAGTTGCTTTATCGGTCGGTTCACTCAATTGCTGAGAATCAGTTGTTGGTGAGTCAGCATCACGTTGCTCAATCATTTCTATTCAAATCTATTCAAACGTAGAAGACCCTTTTACTAATCTTATAGCGATTCTTAAAGTGATAACTAGTACCGTTAGTAGTGTTATGTAGCAGTTCTCGAATGGAAGCAATACACGCTTTGGGCACAGTAATGCTTATTTTATTGGTAACAATGCGATTGTTTCGGCTGAAAAATGCCATTGTTTCGACTTGCATTGTTAACGAGTCCTTGAGATACTAAGCGCCCAAAGAATTAATCCTTAACAAAAAAGTTTTTTTCGCCCACAAAACACTCGGTATGTACCAATGACTAATGACCAATAGACAGACATCTTGCAAAAGTAACTTTTGCAAGATGTCGGGGAAAGGTTAAAGGGTAAAGGGAAAGGGGAAACTTCATTCCTTTCCCCTTTCCCCTTTACCCCTTCCCCCACTTCTGCAAGAAGTCTAATGACTACTCAATCAAATCAACGATCGCTTTCACCAATACATCTGGATCTACTGGTTTAGAAATATGCATTTGAAATCCGGCTGCTAGTGCTTGCTGCTGATTCATTTCGCCTGCATAAGCTGTCAGAGCGATCGCTGGTACGCGTCCTCCTTCTTGCGGCGATCGCGATCGCACTTCCCGCATCAGCATATAACCGTCTGTCCTTGGCATTCCAATATCACTAATTAAAACATCTGGTATCGATTCAGATAGCGCTTGTAATGCTTCCTGTGCTGAGGATACAGCAGTTACTTGTACACCGTAGTCTTGCAAAATGAAACTCACCAAGTCGCGGATATCTGGTTCATCGTCCACCACTAAAACTTGAGTGTTCGAAAGGAGTGAGGATTCAGGCTGAGAATCTAAAGACTCATTCTCTTCCCGCCGAACTTGTTCACTTCTCACCAAAAGCGGTACTTCAACAGTGAAGGTTGCACCCAATCCTTCTCCAGCACTTTCGGCTTGAACTTTTCCCCCATGCATTTCTACAACCTTACGCACGATCGCTAATCCTAAACCTAGTCCGCCAAATGTGCGTGTAGTAGTGCCATCAGCTTGGCGAAAGTAATCAAACACGAATGGCAAAAAGTCTGGGTTAATTCCCTTACCTGTATCGCTGACTTGAATTTGAATCTGATTACTAGCTTCCATGAGTCGAATTCCTACTCGTCCTCCGGTTGGTGTAAATTTTACCGCATTAGAAAGTAGATTCCACACAACTTGCTGGAGCCGATTTGGATCGCCCATAACTTGTCCTAAACTGGCATCAAATATGGTCTGAATTTCAATTGATTTAGCTTCTGCTGCTAGCCGTACCGTTTCTAGTGCTGCTTCAACTACCATTACCAAGTTCACTGGACAGATATTTAAGTTTAATTTTCCTTGGAGAATGCGAGACACATCCAACAAATCTTCAATTAACTGGGTTTGTAACTTGGCGTTGCGTTCAATGGTTTCCAAGGCGCGGTTAGTGGTTTGCTCATCAAACTTGCGAGTCCGTAACATTTTCGACCATCCCAGGATAGGGTTGAGTGGGGTTCGCAGTTCATGGGAGAGAACCGCTAGAAACTCATCTTTAATTTGGTTGGCGATCTCTGCTTCTTGGCGTGCTGTTCTTTCGCATTGGAGGAGGCGATCGCATTCTTTTTCAGCCAATTTGCGATCGGTAATATCTAGTACAAAAGCAACACCATGTTCTTGGGAGTCATTCAGCAAGGCTATGCCCAAAACAATTGGTACTCGCTTACCGTTGCGGTGGATGTACTCTTTCTCGTAAATTTTGGAGACTCCAGTGGTTTGCACCTCTAAAATGGCGCGATCGTCTAAATACTTGTATTCAATAGGAGTAAGTTCTCGCCAATTAACTTTACCTAAAACAGTGAACTCCTCATGAGTGTAGCCAGCTAGTTGAAGAAAGGCATCATTGGCATCAATAACGAAGCCATCCACATTCCAAAAAGCAACCCCGATTAGGTTAGACTCGAACAAACGCCGAAATCGAGCTTCACTTTCGCGTAATGATTTTTCTGCCCGTTTGTGTTCGGTAATATCACGAGAAACAGTAATTACACCTTCAATGCTTTGGTTTAAATTTCGTAATGGTGTCAGAATGTATTCATAATAATGCACTCCATCAGCAGTTACATATTTACACTCATCCTTAATTGGCTGCCCAGTTTTAATCACAGCTTTTAGTTGATTGTCTACCTGTTCTACAAGGTCTGTGGGTAAATCCAGTTCTTGCAAAGTTTTTCCGACAAGATCCTGGGGCTTAAAACCTAATATAGTAGCTGCATCACGACTAACATACTGATAGCAACCTTGGCGATTAAAGATATAAATGTGATCCACTGAAGCGGTGAGGATAGCATTTAAAATATTTGCCTGTTCTTGGACTTGTGTGGTTAGTTCGCGAGTACTTTCTTCTGCCTGTTTGCACACAGTTGTTTCCATACAAACACCGATCATTCGCACCGCTTTTCCCTGCTCGTCATAGATAAATTTTCCCTTGGCAGAAATCCAATGTACGCTTTGGTCTGAGCGAACTATCCGAAATTCATCGTTGTAGTCAGTTTTTTGTGCCAAAGCCTGGCCGATCCGTTGCATTACAGATTGCTTGTCTTCAGGATAAACACACTTCTGAAATGTTTCATAAGGACCATCAAAACTACTTGGAAGTAGACCAAAAAGTAGTTCATAATTTTCAGACCAGATGACTTGATTGGTTAAAATATTCCAGTCCCACAAGCCCATCTGAGAAACATCTAGAGCTAGCCTCAGCCGTTCTTCACTATCTTTCAGAATTACTTTTAACTGCTGTCGCTGTCCAATTTCTTGTTGGAGTTGCTCTAAAGTCACTGCCACATCTGTTGTCACATTAAAGCCTGTAGACTTCTCCTGCTCCAGATGGCATTCAATCTCATATTCTAAAACTGAAATATGCGAACTTTGTGCCGATGTTGCCAGTTTTCTTAATTGCTCTTCTAGTGCTACTTGCCTTTGTTGATAAAATATTTCTGCTTGCTCTAACTCAGCTACACGCTGCCGTAAAACTGCTAATTCATCAGTAAGGTTAGAATTGATTTTATCAACATTTGGCATTTTAATAAACCGCTAACAACTAAAAATAACACCGACTTGAAGAGTAGGCATACCCTAGTTTTAGCAGTATGAATTTTTAAGCTAAAAAATGCAATCCATCAAAAGGCACATAAGAGTTTTAACCAAAAGATATCCTCTGGTATTTAAGAGCCATGTCTAAAGATTAAGACAAATCAATTATCTCTTCAATCGCATGAAAGCTGCACCAATGAATAATCCCACAACCTGCCCCCAGAAGACAACACCCAATTGATTTACGCCAATGGGGGGAATATTTAAACTGCCGATACCATAAAATAACTGTTGCACAAACCACCAAAATATATAGACAAAGGCGGGAAGTTCGATAGGAATATACACAATAATTAACGGTAAAATGGTGTCAATTTTAGCTTTAGGAAACTTCATAATGTATGCCCCTAAAATAGCTGCGATCGCGCCATTGCCCCCAATTAATGGTACTGTCAAACTCGGTGCAGCTAGAATTTGTACGATCCCTGTTAAGATGCCAGCCGCCAGATAAAATCCAAGATAGCGTCTGTGTCCCAAGATATTTTCTATAGTTTTACCAAAAACCCACAGGAATAGTAGATTTCCCAATATCTGGCTAAAACTACCGTGCAAAAATATTCCAAAAAATAGTGAAAATACCCGCCAAATTACAATTATCCAAGCAGCAGAATTGTTATTAAATAATGCATTTGTAATTGCCCCACTAATCTGAGCTGGAATTACGCCCCAACTATTTACAAAATAGCCCAATGCATCACTAATTTCTAGTTTGATTTCCCATAAAAATACGGCAATATTAATGCCAATTAGCCAATAATTAATAATCGGCTTATTCCAACAACGAATATTATCACTAATAGGAATCATATAAATTTTTCATTGGTCACTTGTACTGAGTGCATCGCGACGAAAGCTCCGCTAACGCATAACCTCTCATGGAGAAGTATTGGTCATTAGTTATTAGTTATTCTCCCCCTGCCTCCCCGGCATCCCCTGCCTGCCCTTATTCCCCTATCCTCCTTAACGTGTGGCAAGATTGAAATCAGATCGCATCGCACTTAAGTAGGCAAACGAGATGCTAGGAAACACACTTGTTGGAAGATACCAAATTATTAGTAACTTGGGAGGAGGGGGTTTTGGTGAAACCTTTGTTGCTTATGATACTCAATTACCCGGTTCACCTCAATGTGTGGTCAAGAAACTCAAACCCCAAGCAAACGATCCGGTAACTTTAGAGACGGCTAGGCGTTTATTTGATACAGAAGCACAAGTTCTGTATAAATTAGGAACTCACGATCGCATTCCCCAACTTTTAGCTTATTTTGAGGAAGATGCCGAATTTTATCTCGTACAGGAATTGATCGAAGGTCATGACCTGAGTCAAGAATTAATACCAGGTAAAACCCTTAGTCAAGAGCAAGTAATTTCACTTTTACAAGAACTTTTGACAATTCTAGAATTTGTCCATCAACAGAATGTAATTCACCGTGATGTTAATCCCCGAAATATCCTCAGACGACACCCGGATGGCAAATTAATCTTAATTGATTTTGGTGCGGTTAAACAAATTACTACTCAAGTAATTACTCCCGAAGGTTCAACAAAAGGTACTGTTGCCATAGGTACGCCTGGATATATTCCTGGAGAACAAGCTCATGGTACACCAAAATTAAGCAGTGATATTTATGCTACGGGAATCATTGCTATTCAAGCTCTCACTGGATTATTACCAGAGGAAATAGTAAAAGATGCTGAGACTAATGAAATTATCTGGCGCGATAAAGCCACAGTAACACCAGAATTTGCTCAATTCTTAGACAAAATGGTGTGCTACGACTTTCGACAACGCTATCCTTCGGCTACAGTAGCATTAAAAGCGCTGAAAGAGTTAACACTACCGCCGGACGAAACAATAGCGTTAACTCCTATTTCTCTACCCAAAAATATAACCAAACCACAACCGAAAAAATTGGTTTTAGGCAAAGTTTTACTAACAATATTTTTAGTTGGGATCAGTGGAGTTGCATCAATATTTATTTTTAATCACATTAATTCAAATAACGCTATACAATTATCCAAACAAGGAAATACACTTTTTGATTTGCAACGCTATCAAGACGCATTAGAAGTATATGAAAAAGCCGTTAATATTAGACCAGATTATGCTCAAGGATGGAATGGCCAAGGCAAAACGCTGTATAAATTAAAAAAATCTAAAGACGCATTAGCTGCGTATGATAGAGCAATCCAACTTAAGCCAGATTATTTTGAAGCTTGGAGTGGACGAGGCTTTGTCTTGGCAAGTCTACAGCGATATCAAGAAGCGATCGCATCTTTTGACAAAGCCTTACAATTAAATAATGAAAGCTCAGAAGTCTGGAATGCTAAGGGTGAAGCTTTTAGTAACTTAAAGCAATATGACCAAGCAATTAAAGCCTATGAAAAAGCGATTGAATTAAAATCAGATAATTATGAAGCTTGGTACAAGAAAGGATTAGCTTTACAGAATTCTAACCGATATGAAGAAGCGATCGCAGCATACCAAAAAGTTGTTGATTTAAAACCAGACTATGAGCAAGCTTGGTATAATTTAGGGAATGCATTAGTTAATTTGCAACGCTACCAAGATGCATTTGCAGCTTATGATAAGGCTGTACAGTACAAGTCAAATTATTATCAAGCCTGGTTTTCTAGAGGTAACACATTACTGAACATACGACGTTACCCAGAAGCAATTGAATCTTTTAATCAAGTAATTAAATACAATCCTAGTAACTATCAAGCATGGTATAACTTGGGCTGGTCGCTGCATCAAAATCAGCGCTATGAAGAAGCAATCAAAGCTTACAATAAAGCTGCAACACTTAAGCCAAGAGACTATCAGCTTTGGTACAATCTGGGAAATTCACAATACATTTTGCAAAAATACGAAGATGCGATCGCATCTTATAATAAGGCAGTTCGTTATAAACCAGACCATTCTGAAAGCTGGTATAGCAGAGGCAATGCTTTACTAAATTTGAAAAGGTTTCAAGATGCGATCGCGTCTTACGATCAAGCAATAAAATACAAGCCTAATTACCAACAAGCTATAGATGGCCGCAATCAAGCTCAGATTCAGCTGCAATCCGAGAAACCTAAGCCTATAATTGTGCCAGTTATTCCAGTTCCTAATCCTACAAATCCACCGCAGACGACACCCTAGTACCGCAAGGCGGAATTAAAAATTAAAAATTAAAAATGAATGAATACAATGTAAACGTTTCGTTCATTTGGAATGGGTGTTTTATTTATGCGGTGCTTTACGACTACATTAACAATTTGTAATTACAAATTGTTAATAACACTTTTTATAGCCAATAATTGGAATTTTAGTTGATTTTAAAGAATATTTTGAGATCGCAACTTATAATTCGTGGCATTACTATAAATTTATTGTTTATTTTACCAAAAGCTGTGAGCATCGGTAACTTCTTGGGCAATCTAAAGATAACCTAGAATTTTTTCTTACCGAACTATGCGATTAAGGAGCTAACCCTTGATACAAGCAAACTCCAGCCTATCAGCAACTAATAAAGAAAATCATCTTTCACGAAATTTACTAATTCGATTTATTATTGGCGGTACTACCCTTATAGTCAGTATTTCTGCCTATTTCAGCTATCAAGCCACTAGAAATCTGATGCTCAAAGATTTGAGACATAGCGCTTTTTTAGAGGTACAGAGAGGGGGTAGCGAAATTGAAGAGTGGTTACATCTTCGCCAAGCGGAGGTACAAACCCTGGCGAATACTTTAACTGTACGCTCCTTAAACTGGTCTGTGGCAGAACCCTATTTAAAGGCAGAAGTCAAGCGGATAAATGAATTTTTCTTGTTCCAAATAGCTACCCCAGATGGTTCATATTCCAATACAAAAGTTGGTCGCTCAAATAAAAATATTCAGGATCGAGATTACTTTCAAAAAGCAATTGCGGGAAAGAGCAATATTTCCGATCCCTTCATTAGCCGTTCCACAGGAATTCCTTTAATTGCGATTTCCACCCCGATTTGGTCAAATTCTGCTAGCAGTAGTTCACCAATAGGGACTTTTCACGGTAATGTGAGAGTCGATCGCATTGCAAAGGTTGTTAACTCCTTACACTACGGCACGAACAGCTATGCTTTTGCTCTCAATTCCCAAGGACAAGCGATCGTTCACCCTAACTCGGCGTTAATGTCAACCGTAGAAAAACCTGCACCCAGCCTGCTGAAAATTGGCGATCGCAATTTAAATGCGATCGCTCAGAGGATGGTAAACAAACAACAGGGAATTGAGTTAATGGAAATTGACGGCACTAAACAGTATGTAGCTTATCTGCCGTTGCAAGCTGCTAATTGGTCTGTAGCTTTGGTGATTCCCCGCCAAAATATCGAATCTCGATTGCAATTCCTCGATTTCATTGCCTTAATTGTCGGTGGACTGACACTCACCATGATTACCGTCTTGTGGCAAGTGCAAGCATTTGAACAACGTGAACTGAAAAAATCGAAAGCTGCTGCTGATACAGCCAACCATGCTAAAAGCGAATTTTTAGCTAACATGAGTCATGAACTGCGAACACCTTTAAATGGCATTCTCGGTTGTGCCCAAATTTTGTTGCGTTCCCCAGCTTTACCTAAACAAGAGCTATATCACGTCAATATTATTGAACAATGTGGCTCTCATCTGCTGACTTTAATTAATGACATTTTGGATCTCTCCAAAATTGAAGCGAAAAAACTAGAATTGCATCCTTATGATGTGCATTTCCCTTCCTTTCTTCAAGGAATTGTCGAAATATGCCACATTCGGGCAAAACAAAAGGGCATTTCGTTTATCTATAAACCTCCGATTAACTTGCCTACAGGGATTTATGTCGATGTCAAAAGATTACGTCAGGTACTATTGAATCTGCTGGGAAATGCCATCAAATTTACAGATGAAGGTCAGGTTACTTTCAATATTGAAGTAATCGATCAACCTCCCAATGATGGGCAGATCATAAAACATCGCCTTCGCTTTACTGTAGAAGACACAGGAATTGGGATAACTCCCGCAGAATTGAGCCAGATTTTCTTACCATTTGAACAAGTCGGGGAGAAAAAGCGCCAAGCTGAAGGTACAGGGCTGGGTTTAGCTATTACTCGGCAGTTGGTACAAATGATGGGTAGCGATATCCATGTTCAGAGTCAGATCGGTAAGGGAAGTAGCTTTTCGTTTGAGTTAGAGATACCCGAAGCGACTGACTGGGTACAATCTGCGATGACTGCCTCAGAGAAACAAATCATTGGCTTTGAGGGTAGCCCCTACACCATCCTGATGGTTGACGATCGCTGGGAGAATCGCACAGTGATTACAAACTTACTGCAACCACTAGGTTTTAATGTGGTTGAAGCCAGTAACGGTAAAGAAGGTTTAGAAAAAGCGATCGCCCTCAAGCCAAACTTAATCATCACAGATTTGCTGATGCCAGAAATGGATGGGTTTGAATTAATTAAACACCTGCGTCACACTCCAGAAATTCAGGATGTATTAATTATCGTTTCTTCAGCTAGTGTCTTTGAAGCCGACCAAAATCGCAGTCTGCAAGCTGGAGGTAATGCTTTCTTGAGCAAACCCATACAAGTAGATGAATTATTGCATCAACTAGAAAAATACTTAAATTTGGTATGGATTTACAAGCAATCTCAGCCTGATGGAAAAAAAGCCAAAGAAGCAACGACAGCAACTACTCAATTAACCTCTCCTTCTCCCCAGGTGTTGCAAGAACTAACCACCTTAGCCACTAAAGGTAACTTCAATGCCATTCTCAAGTGGGCCGATCAACTAGAAGAAACAGATACAAACTTTGCACCATTTGCTAACGAACTACGGCAGATGGCAAGGCAATTTGATGAAGATTTAATTATAATTTTTTTGACTAAATATGCGGTGGAAACGGTATGAAAACTATTATTGAAAACCAAAATAATTCTATCAATTATGCTCTTTCTAGGGGAATTGTTTTAGTTGTTGACGATAACCCTGCCAATTTACAAGTTTTATCCAGCTTTCTGGATCAGTCTAGCTTCGAAGTTTGGGCAGCCCGCAGTGGAGAGAAAGCCCTTCAGCGATTAGAAAATGGTGATTTACCTGATTTAATCTTGCTGGATGTAATGATGCCGGGTATAGATGGTTTTGAAACCTGTAAACAGCTAAAAAGCAATCCTCGTGTCCAAGATATTCCAGTCATTTTTATGACAGCCCTTTCAGAAACGGCTGATAAAGTCAAAGGTTTGCAATTGGGAGCCGTAGACTACATTACAAAACCTTTTCAGTATGAAGAAGTATTAGTGCGGATTGAAAATCACCTTAAATTGCGAAATTTGACAAAAAGCTTAATTGCTAAAAACACCGAATTACAACAAACTCAAACTCAACTGATTCAAGCAGAAAAAGTAGCAGCTTTAGGTCAACTAACAGCAGGAATTGCTCATGAAGTTAATAATCCCATCAACTTTATATCTGGCAACTTAAATTTTGTTGAAAAGTATGTAAAAGAAGTAGTTAGTTTATTGCATCTCTATCAAAAATATCTGCCCGATCCACCAGATGAACTTCAAACCGCAATTAAAAAAAGCGATCTTGAATTTTTGTTAGATGATTTATCTAAAATTATTAAATCCATGCAAGTTGGTACAGACCGCGTTACAGAAATTGTGTCATATTTGAACAACTTCTCGCGTCACAGAGAAGCTGGTAAAAAACTAGCTAACTTGCATGAAGGGTTAGAAAGTACATTACTCATTCTCGGACATCGGTTTAAGCGAAATGCTCATTACCCAGCTATAAAATTAGTTAAAGATTATGGAAATTTGCCACTTGTTGAGTGTTTTCCTAGCGAGATAAATCAGGTTTTTATGAATTTAGTTTGTAATGCAATCGATGCAATTGAAGAAGTAAATAAAAATAAAGATATTGATACAACTTCTAAGAATCCTGGGGTAATTAAAATCAAAACTGAGGCAATTGGAGAGCAAGTTATTTTAAGAGTTGCTGACAATGGCTCAGGTATAAAAAACGCAGATAAGACAAAAATATTCGATGCTTTTTACACAACAAAACCTGTGGGTAAAGGAACAGGGCTTGGTCTATCTATTGCTTACCAAATTGTGGTTAATAACCATCATGGCAAGCTCACATACGATTCCAAGCCAGGTGAAGGTGTAGAATTTATCATTGAACTACCCATTCGATAAATAAAAATCCTAAACTAAATAAAAGCAATCATCGCTTCTTTGTGTACCAATATGTTTAGTTAAAGATTTTTGTTAATGATTTTAGACCTGTAGAGACGCGTTAACGTGGCGGGGCGTTCGAAGCCAGCCCAGTACATTTTCGCATCTCTACTTAAAATTGCTCTATGTAACAAGTACATTTATCAAAAATCATTGTAACTATCGAATATTCACTTCTTGCAAATAATTTACTTGCTGAAGATATTCAATTTTAGTGTCTGAATTTTTAGAGACAAATGAATTTGTTCTTTTTGCAGAAGCTATCTTTTGATTGCCAGCCTGCACGCGTTGCTTTTGAGTATACTCATCCAATTTAACTTGAGCTTGAGCATAAACTAGAGCATCTTGGGGAATATTTCGGAGAAATTTCACAGCCCGATCAAAATCACCTACAGATGCTTTTTTGTAAGCATTCTGTAAAAAGTAAGCTGCTCTGATTTGGCGCTTTCGATTATACTCAGCCAGCTTTTCTTGAACTAAAGCCCCTGCACGACTTTCTTTAGGAATTTCCCGCAGATATTGTAATGCAGTAGAAAAATCTCTGATCTCGGCACTTTCGTAAGCTTTTGCTAATAAATCTTGTGTCTGTGCTTCAATGTTAACGTATGCTTGCTGAACTAGTTTATCTGTTTTAGATTGCCAATATGAAATATTTGGAATTTGAGAAACAGCATCAAGAACATCTGACCATCGGCTCTCATGAAAAGCTATTTGAGCTATTTGGTATTGTTGTGCAGCAACTTGCCATTGCTCTTGCCATTCTTCAATTGTGGCTTGTGCTTCTGGATAAACATTGCTGTGGGAGGGAATTGATTTAGCAAGTGCGATCGCTTCTTGCAAATCCCCAGCTTGATATTCTTTTTTTGCTTGATATAAAGTATCTGTTTCTGAGTATGCTGGTGCGGTATTAACTAAAGAATATACACCAAATCCCATCAATAAAGAATTAGCTGCTAGCCCGACTTTCATTCCTGTCAATAACGGGGATGATGTGTCAGATGTAGGATTTTGAAAATCATTATCCTCAATCGCAACTTCTTCTAGAAAAAATTCAGAATCTTCCTCTAATATTTTTGGTGACTGATCCCATGTTATTTGTTTGAGTACCCGCAGTACCTCAGTCGCTGACTGGAAGCGATTTTGAGAATCGTAACGGATCATTTGGCTGAGAACAGCAGCTAGATAATCGTTAACTGGCGTGTTTGGAGAACGCCAAAAAATTTCATTAGTATGAGGATCAACTTTTAATTGTAGTGGTTCTAACCCAGTTAAAGCCTGGATAGCAATCATCCCCAAAGCATAAATATCGCTGTTGGGCTGTGTTTGTCCAATAAATTGCTCTGGCGGTATGTATCCCAATGAGGTGACGGGAATCCTATAAATCGGCAATTCCGCACCTATACCAAAATCGATAGACTGGATTGAGCCAAAGTCAATCAAAACTAACTTGCCATCGCTATTACGTCTAATCAAGTTTTCTGGTTTGATGTCACAATGGATCACGCCTTGAGAGTGAACAAATTCTAGAATACCTAAGACATCTATCAGGAATTTTACAACTTCCCTTTCACTCCACAGACACCCCCACTGTTGAGCAATGGGCAATTCCGCAGTCAGTGCATGTCCTTCAATTAGCTCTTGTACTAAATAAAACTGGCTGTTTTCTTCAAAACAGGCGATAAATTCAGGAATTTGTTGATGGCTTCCTAGAAGCTTGAGGGTTTCAGTTTCAGTTAGAAACATTAACCTCAGCATCTCCAAGTAGCCAGGTTCGGAACTGCTAACTTTTATCTGCTTAATAACACATTTAGGATTCTGTGGAAAATCTACGTCTACAGCTATATATGTTTGTCCAAATACCCCTGCACCCAGGCTTTGGACAATTTGATAACGCTCTTGTAATAATTTACCGATTATGTGGTTGGTCATGACCTGGTTACTCAGTAAGCCCTTATTATTTAGTTTTTCTGACATTCCCTCCTGTTTCCGGAATGCTTGAAAAATAGATTTACCGAACTTAACTACTTGGATATAACTTGATTTATTACAGTAATTTTACTTAAAAAAATTGGGTTTTAATTTATCAAACTCTATTAAAC
>NZ_JAAGOG010000360.1:0-4016 GCF_010747425.1 Nostoc sp. UIC 10630 | reverse complement strand
TATCCGACACACGACCTTTGATTTCCCCACCCTTCAAATGTACGGAGCTTTTTCAGAAATCAAATATTAGTCCTATATGGCATTTAAGCTAACATCTGCCAAAGGTCGCGGACTAATAAGTTGAAGACCAGGTGTGAGAACTAGGGCATATTTTTGCACTAAATATTTCTGACTAGCTTGGTCATAGAGGACTGCCATAGGAATATTTCGTAATATACCATCCAATACAAATACTAAGCTTTTAACTTTACTATTAACTAGCTTGGATTGCACTGGTTTAATTAACCAATCGTATGTCTGTTGAGATAATTCCTGAATTTCATAAGCAAAGCGTGTTTTATCGTTGAGACGTTCTATTAGTTGTGTTAAGTTGTCTTTTAATTGTTTTTGGGTAACTGTTGTAGTGTAGTGTTCTAAATTTTCTTGTCCCGGCAATTTGAGAATTATCTCTAAGCGATCTGGCAAGGTAATTGTATATAAAACTGCTGCCGCTGGAGTAGCTTGATCTACTACTTGATCAATCTGTTGGGGTTTAGCTTGAATGCACGCATCTCGAAAGTAATCATCCAATTCTGCTAGTTGAAGTGCTTCAATTGCATCACGAGCTTGTTTGAGGTTGGTTTGGTGAGAATTATTAGTCTGTAACAGTAAATCGACAAATTCCCGATAAACTGGTGCTACACTATCTCGAAAAGTGTATTGTACCTCTGGATTAATTACAGTCAAGTCTTTACGCAGTGACTTGAGAGTTTCTACTGCGGCTGTATACGCTGCGATCGCTCCTTGTTGGTTCTCCTGAATTCGCCGCAGTCGTCCTAATTGCCATTGCCAACGATAGGCAATGTGTGGTGCATCAAAAGCCGAAACGAGCTGTAATGCTTGTTCAGTTAACCTTTGAGCATTTGGTATTTCCCCAATTTCTTGGTTAACTCCGCCTAAATAACCTAAAGCGTAGGCTTCTGCTGACTTGTCTTGTAAAGCTTGAGCCTGGTTGCGAGCAATGGTGACAATTTTTGCAACATCTTCCCATGCAGGAATCAGTGCAGGTTGCAAGGTATTACCCCCAGTGTTAGGTGTTTTTTCTTGGGTTGCACCACATTGCTGAAGTAGAGGAGATGAAAGTTGAGATGCTTCTGGATTTACTGCTGATTTCAGACAGATGAGATTTTGTGCCAAATTTATTTGAGCATAGATAGCTTTGTGGCTAATAGGCAATTTATTTAGTTGGGGTTGGATTTTAGCCAGTAGTGTTGATATATCAGACCATTGTTGAGTCTGGATTAAAAGACTGAGTAAATTTAGTTCTGCCTTAGTGCTAGTGTTTGCATCAGTGGACAACTCAGCTTGGTGATAGCAGGCTGTTGCTTGTTGGTATAGTTCGGCAGCAGTATTATTTGCTCGTGCTATGCAGTCTTGAGATGATGTGAATGTAATTGGCGTGGGAATAGTTTCTGTTTGGACTTTTTGATTACCCAGAGAAAGCGCTGTATTACCTAAACTGAGGTAGCTTGCAGCCAAGTTTTGAGTATCGCCTAATTGTTGTGCTAATTTTACACTTGCTGCCAAAACCAGTTGGGACTGTTCCCTGTTACCAATTACTCGCAAAACATCACCGAGGCTACGTAATCCCAAGACTTGTAAAGATGCTAACTTTCCTGTCTTTGAAAGTTTTGCTGTCAGGCTTTGTAGCTGTTGTTTTGAGATAATCAAGTTTTGATGCTCAAGTTCTAAAGCTGCTAGTAATGTTTCACCAGCTCGGCGATAAAGCCCTAATTCTTGCATTGCCTGAGCTTGGTTAATCTGATTCTGGATGAGTCCCTGTTTATTGGCGATATTTTTATATATATCAGCTGCCTGTTGCCAAGTTTTCAGGGCTGCTTGCGATCGCCCAACTCCTAGTTGTAGCTGTCCTTGAATATCGAAGGTTTGCGCCTGGATGCGGCGTTGCGCTGGTGTTTTTTCCTGAGTTTCTAGGACTTTGAGACTAGTAGCGATCGCCTGTTTTGCTTCTTCCCACTTACCCAATTGCTGCTGTGTAAGGGAAAGATTACTCAAAGCCATTGCCTGATTGAGATTATCCCCTTGAGCAGCAAAAGCTTCAGCCGTTTGTTGCCAAACCAAAGCCGCCTGCTCAAACTGTCCGGTAGTGTAGAGTTTTTTGGCTTGTTCTACCAGTTGTAAGGGATTTTGCTGAGTTTGAACGATGACAGTTGATGCAGAGACTTGGTGAGCAACCAGAGGAACGCTCAAGGAGATCACAAATAAAAGTATGAATAGGATTAGCGATCGCCATTTGCTGACTTTAGGCGATCGGCAGTACACTCTTTTGACTAGATTCTGCAATCTCTGAACTAGGTTAGACAGTTTGAAACTCATATTCTGCCTTCCTTGTCAATATTTTCTAGAGCTTAATAGACTAAAAATCCCAAATTAGGCTACAGAAGCAACTCTGGAAATTTAGATAAAATCTGACGAATCTTAATTACCTAGCTTACTTACCGCAGGATATTACGTAGCTTGCTTCTCACCGGAGGCGAGTATTATGGATTACGAATTGCTTCAAGGCACTGGGCAAGAATCTGGACTGAGAGGACGTTGAGAACCTGTGCCTGTGGGATCGTAGGCTGTGAGCATCACCTCACCATTTTTGTCGAATATCCATCCTTGGGTAGGCACAATTGGTTTGGTAACTGAAGATTTAGTTTTCTCTTGTGCATCTGTGCGCCTCTGCTCCCCTGCTCCCCTGCTTCCCGCAAGTGCAGGCTCGACTAAATCGACTTGCACAGCGTCACTGCTAGTTGCGTCATTGGGGCTAGGTGGTAAGCCACCGCGTCCAGTGATGATAAATTTGCTGCCTACACCCCGATGACAGGGATTTTGACCAATTTGCTCAGAAGGATTAACTAACTTTACTTGGGGAATTACTGACGGCTGAACCTTTAGGTTTGGTTCTATCTTCAATTCTCCCGCAGCACTGATATAGCTGTCGTGAGAAACAAGGACAACCAGTTTTCCATGCAAGCCAGAAATCTTGATATTGCTGCCTCCTTGTCGAGGTTCCGCACGAGTTCTAATGTAGCTACGTCCGTGTAAAACTAGTGTCTCAACTTCGATGTCAATATTACCTTCAAAAGTCGGGTCTGTATTGCTGCCAGTAGATGATATATTACTTTGTTGACGAATTAATAAGATGTCACGTACTTTTAAGCCAATATTCCCGCCTCTCCGTCTCGCAGATTCAGATGGAAGACTTTCATTGTTGTACAAAGTAAGCTTGTTGCCATCTGTAATATCTATATTGCTTACTTCTCCCTGACCACGGTTGTCGGCATTGATTTTAGCACCCTTAGTAAGAGCTAGATTTTTTGTCTTGATATTAATGCTACCAGCACCAAAACTAGTGGCTTTATCGTCTACATAGCTGAAAGCTCCGCTATAGTATTTATCTTTACCTGTATAGTTTCCTACTCCATCGAAGGATACAGTATCAGCGTCAGTAATATTAATCGTACCTGCTTTTCCCTTACCACTCTCAGGTATACCGACATAAAGCCGAGCGCCATTAGTAAGATTTAAGTTTTTTGTAGAGATATTAATGTCACCACCATTCCCATTGCCTTGATTTTCCACACGACTCAAAGCTCCGGTAAATATAGGTATAGTGTTTCCTACATCATTTCTAGTGCTGCCTACTCCATCGAAAGACACAACATCAGCACCAGTAATCGTAATCTTGCCTGCATTCCCTTCACCAAAGGTACTGTTATTGAGCCGAGCGCCATTAGTAAGAGCTAGGTTTATTGTAGAGATGTTAATGTCTCCAGCATCGCCCTTTCCGGAAAGACTAGCATTCACTTGAGCGCCATTAGTAAGAATTAGGTTTTTTGTCTTGATGTTAATGTCTCCAGCATTGCCCTTTCCGGAAAGACTAGCATTCACTTGAGCGCCATTAGTAAGAGCTAGGTTTGTTGTAGTGATATTAATGCTACCAGCAGCAGAACTAGTGGCTTCCTTGT
>NZ_JAAGOG010000042.1:0-46926 GCF_010747425.1 Nostoc sp. UIC 10630 | reverse complement strand
GCCTCTTTTCCTTCAGACACTAATACTAGGTCTAACTCTAGGCTTTCGGCTAGCTGTAATGCTTCATTGGTATCGGTCAAACCACGATTATTATTCTCATGGTCAATCAAGAAAACTTGAGGTGACTTGATTTGCGAGTTTATTAGTTGTTTTGGAATTGCGATAACGTTTGACTCCCACGTATTACAAATCTATAGAGTGTTAGCCATGTCGACTATTAATATAACAGCCTTGTTGTATAAATTTATCGTAACCTAATCCTTTGCTTCTCTTTATTTACAAAACCTGCATGGCATGGAGCGCTTCTATCGAGAATCTCCTACATATTTTGGTTTTGACTGATTCTATAATCACCTTTTAACAGGAAATTGTGTGAAGCTGTAAGAGAATGAAGAATTAAACTTTCTTCTACTAATCAGTTTTAACTTACATAAAAGAATTGAATGCGTTAGCGTTCGCGCAGCGTTACGCAGGAAAGTTTAACGAAGTTATGGCTTCTAAAGTATAGCGAAAGTAGGGCGACAGAAAAATAAGCATTCCAGCTTTTTAGGGCGGCCACATTATCCTTTAATTCCGGCCATCTTTTCCTTTAAGTGACACTTTTGGTCACGCTATGGTTCACAGTTTGGTCATACAAGGGGTAAAATCACACCAAATGTGTTAAGCATTGTGCAATTGATAGCAAATACCCTTGTTAAATGAAACCTGCTTGAATGAGCCATCCAGGTTGATAGTTGTCTCAGCGCTACCGAGAAACAGGTAGCCATCTGTTCTTAATTGCTGTTTTATCTTTCTTAGCAAGGCTTTCTTGGTCGCTAGATCATAGTAGATTAAAACATTGCGTAAAAAGATCACGTCGATTTCGGGAAGGGATGACCAAGATTGCATCAAGTTGATCTGACGAAACTCTGCCATCTGGCGAATTTCGGACTTTATTTGCCAGTCACTATCTAGCCGATGAAAGTATTTGTCACGGAGATTTTCAGATAGTCCACGGTTAATTTCAAGTTGGTTATAATGCCCTTTTTGGGCGCGTGCTAATACCTTGGTGGAAAAATCGCTAGCAATTAGCCTTATAGACCAATTGGTAAGTAAGGGGAAATGTTCACGAATTAGCATAGCGATGCTGTAGGGTTCTTGTCCATTAGAGCAAGCAGCACACCAAATGTTTAGCGATCGCTCAATGGCTCGTTTTTTGATTAACTCTGGTAGTATGTATTGTCTCAGTGCTTCAAAAGGGTGATGATCTCGAAAGAATGAGGTTTCATTAGTGACTAACGCCTCAATTGTCTGGATGTGAAGATTGTTAAAGGGTTGAGTGCGTAGATATTTCACCAGTTCAGCAATGAAAGCGAATCCTGCTGATTCTGCAATTGGTTGTAAATGTAACTCCGCTAGATAGCTTTTCTCAGCAGACAACACAACTGCTGAATGATCGCGAACTAATTGACGAAGATACTCAAAATCATTGGTGCTTACACTCTTAGTCTGTTCCATTACAGACCTAAAATAGGAATTTGATTGTAACGAATTCGCCGCATAATTTCACTTGCCATCTGGTCAAGGGTGACAATTTGATCGGCAAGTCCAGCATTAACCACAAAACTAGGCATCCCCCACACTACGCTACTAGCTTTGTCTTGTGCTAGCACTTGTCCACCCGCCTCGCGGATGCACTTACAGCCATGTAACCCATCTTGCCCCATACCTGTAAGGATGACTGCAATCGCCCCAGCACCATAAACATCTGCTACCGAGCGAAACAGAACATCTACTGAAGGACGACAGGAATTTTCGCTCGGTGCTTGATGAGTAGCAAGTCGAACTACACCTTTGTCGCGTTGCACAACCAAATGAAAATCTCCCGGTGCAATCCAAGCTTGTCCAGGTTCTAATACCACTCCGGGAACCGCTTCGTTCACTGGGATTTGACATTTAGAAGATAATCGTTCAGCTAATAGTTTCGTAAACATGGGGGGCATGTGTTGCACAATCAAAATGGGAACTGATAAATCGGCTGGAAGCTCTCTAAGCAAGACAGTTAGGGCATTAGGCCCTCCAGTAGAAACCCCAATTGCTATAACCTCTACCCGCTTGGGATTGGTGTAAAGGGGAAGAAGAACTGGATGAGCAACCGTGCTTGGTGTTGTCAATGTAGTAGTTATTGCACCAAACACTTTAATTTTGGGAATCAAATCCGCTTGAATATATTGATTTATCGCCTCTACACTTCTTAAGTTACTAGGTTTTGTGGCATAATCTGAAGCCCCTAAAGAGAGAGCTTCGAGTGTTGCGATCGCTCCAGTCCGTGTAGAGGTGCTGAACATAATCACTGGTAGGTGGGGATAGATTTGTCGAATAGCGGAGAGAGTCTGTAAACCATCCATTTCTGGCATTTCAATATCCAGGATCACAATATCGGGATTGACCTGGGGAATTTTAGCAAGGGCGATGCGGCCGTTAGCAGCAACTCCTACCACTTCTAGTTCTGGATCGATGGACAAAATCTTACTAATTCGACTCCGAACTACTACCGCATCATCAACAACTAGTATTCGGATTTTGGGCATTGGGCATTGGGGATTGGGAACATTTCAATACTGCGTAGGTTTTGGAATTTCTTAGTTGAGGCAAGCAGGGGAAGCAGGGGGAGTAAAGAGAAAAATTAGTAATTTTTGCTACTGTAATATCCAGGAATACACTTGTTTATTTGTCTCCCCCTGCCTCCCCTGTCTCCCCTGCTCCTCCTACTCACAAAATCGCATTGCTCCCCTCCTCTGCTTATCCGAGCAGTATTGGGGAGGGAGAGGTTCATCGAACTCACGTTAATATATGAACTGGCTGACGACTTTCTGCAAATCTACTGCCATGCGCGATAATTCTGTGGCTGCCTGTAATGTATTACTCGTGCCAATCGTTGTACTTTGAGTATTCAATGCGACAACTGCGATATTTCTGGCAATATCAGATGTTCCTCTAGCTGCTTCAGCAATATTGCGGCTAATTTCATTTGTAGTTGCTGTTTGCTCTTCAATAGCACTAGCGATCGTGCTTTGAAAGTCGTTGATTTGATTGATAATATCAGTAATTTGAGTAATGGCTTGAACGGCAGCTTTTGTATCTGTCTGAATCGCTTCAATGCGCTGACTGATATCTTCAGTGGCATTTGCTGTTTGTTTGGCTAATTCTTTCACCTCGTTTGCGACTACAGCAAATCCTCTGCCGGCATCTCCGGCTCTTGCGGCCTCAATTGTCGCATTGAGCGCCAGTAAGTTTGTTTGCCCAGCGATCGCAGTAATAACTTTAATTACTTTGCCAATTTCAATGCTGCTTTGACCAAGCTTATTAATTGTTTCATTGGTGCGGTCAGCAGTTTTAACTGCTTGAGTCGTGACTTTTGCCCCTTCCATGACGGTCTTAGCAATTTCTTGAATGCTGGCATTCATCTGCTCTACCGCAGTCAAAATTGTACTGCTATTTTGGCTCACCTGTTCGGCGGAGCTAGATGCAGAGGTTGCCTGTTCAGCAGTTTGTTCAGCGTTTTGAGTCATTTCTGTGCTGACTGCGGTCAATTCTTCTGATGAAGACGCAACTGCTGTCGCCACCTCTGCCATCTGTCTGATTGAAGACCTCAAGCTGCTAATCATTTGATTGGCATTATCTGTGAGTTGCTTAAAATCTCCAGCATTGCTTTCCTCAATTTGTTTGGCTAAATTTCCTTGAGCAACGACAAGGGTTACTTCATTAATACTTTTGATCTGCTCTTTTAAATTTGTAGACATTTGGTTAAAGTTATCAAGCAATCCTTGCCAACTCCCGTTTGCTCCTTTGACAACGGCTTGAGATCCGAGCTTCCCTTCTGTACCAATTTCGGTTGTCAAGCGAGAAACTTCTTGGGCAAAGTTTTGGTTTAAACTTGCCAATTCATTAAAAACCAAGACAATTTCACCTAGTTCATTATTTTCAACAGCTAAACGGACACTAAAATCACCATTTTTTACAGATTTAAGTGCTAAAAGTAACACTTGCAGCTGCTCTTTTGTGGCACCATTATCAGCCGCAGAAGCTACACTATCCTCTGAGGAAGATTTAGAGTTGGCTGTTTTTGCAGCCCGATTCGTAGTCATTGCAAAGCGCTCCTCAATTACTCGGTAACGTGATTTATCAAATTAACATTTAGAATTTTTTCGGCATCTAAAACTAGTAGAAATCCATCTGGGAGAGGGTAAGCCCCTGCTAGCATCCAACGCATTTTACCTTTTAAGGTTGTAGGTGAGGGTTGAAACGTGTTTTGTGGAAACTCTAAGACATCACCAACATTATCCACGAGCAGACTGACTACTTCATCCTCAAAACTTACAATAATATTAAATCCCTGTGACTCATCTACAAGTTTTATATTTGATTGTGTCTGTTGTTCGCTCATCTCTAATCGGCGTTGCAAATCGATTACAGTAAGAATTTGTCCACGTAAATTAATTAAGCCACAGATATCTGGTGGAGCTAAAGGTATACGAGTTATTGCTTGTGGGCGAATCACTTCTTGAACGTGTAGCACGTTAATACCAAAATAAACTCCTTTGAGAAAAAATGTACAAATTTGTTGTTCAGCCATTAGTAATCAATTGCAGCAAATGAGGGTTAGCAATGCGAATTACAGCCTCAATGTCAAGGATTTCTGTAATTTGACCCTGAAATACAGCGCACAAAAGCACACCTGGTCTACTAGAGACACCTGTAATTATCAGTGGTTCTTCTACAATGTCAAAAATCCGCTCAACCACTAGCCCAACCTTGAGTTCTGAGGAGGGTGAGACAATCACTATCTGGAGAGTCTCTGCAACAGTTGCCTTAATCCGCTCGCGGAGGTTATTTTCATAACTATGGGAAAATACTTTGTTCAGGTCAATTAACGGCAAAATTTTCCCGTAGGATTGCACGACATCCTGATTTCCCACTTTCTCTACCGCAGAGCAAAGAATCTCTTCAAGCCGAAAGGCAATAGTCAATGGAATGCCCATACGAGCGCCTTCAGGCCCCTCAAACAATAATATTGTTTGGCGATCACTAACTTGGTCTTGGTCTTTTATGGCGTTTTCAATCAATAACTGCTGCTTTTGTTTTGCGGTTACACCAGAACGGTTTGCCAGACCAACAACATCAATAATTAATGTAACTGTGCCATCCCCCAGAATAGTTGCTCCGGCAAATAAAGATTGCGCCTTTAACTGTTTCCCTAAAGGTTTAACCATAATGTCTTGGATGTCTTCAATTGTGTCCACAACTAATCCAAATTGATAGTTATCAACTTGCACAATTACTAGACTGAACATTTCCAAGTTGGAAACACTATTGGGTATTTGTAATACTTGATTTAAATAAACTAATGGTACAAGAATGTCCCGCAAGCGATACACAGGTACATCGTAAAACATCTCAATCTGATTAACTGCCTGTGCTTCTAGGCGTACTAGCTCTTGGATACTTGCTTGGGGAATAGCATAGCGATCGCTGCCACTGGTGACAATTAATGCGGGAATAATCGCCAAGGTCAGGGGAATCTTAATTTTGAATGTCGTTCCTTGTCCTTTCTGGCTATGAATTTCAATCGTGCCATTAATTTTATCAATATTACTCTTGACAATATCCATCCCAACTCCACGCCCAGAAAGGTTTGTCACCTGTTCTGAAGAAGAGAAGCCGGGTAAGAAAATTAAGTTTATCGCTTCCGACTCACTCATAGATGCGGCTTCTACGGCACTCACTAAACCAAGTTGCTGCCCTCGCCTTTTGAGTTTTTCTAAATCCAGACCACGACCATCATCGCCAATTTCAATATTGACTTTGCCACTTTCATGAAAAGCTCTTAAAAATAGCCGCCCGACAGATGACTTTCCACAAGCAGTCCGCTCTGCTGGTAACTCAATGCCATGATCTATACAGTTGCGTACTAAGTGAGTCAAGGGGTCTTTAATCGCTTCAATAATGCTTTTATCCAGCTCAGTATCTATTCCCTCCATGTCAACCTTAACTTGTTTACCGGAAGCGATCGCCAAATCGCGCGTTACGCGAGGAAACTTGTGCCAAATGGTACTAATTGATTGCAGCCGAGTTTTCACGATCTCTTCCTGCAACTGGGATGTTAGAAGACTAAGGTGTTGGCAAGTAGCAGTAAAGCTACTATCCTTAAACTTGTTACTAAATCCAATCACCTGATTACGGGTTAAAACGAGTTCACCCACTAGGTTCATTACCTGATCTAGCAGGTTAACATTAACTCGGATCTGAGAAGATTCTGATGCTCTCAAGGTTAAGATTTCAGGGAATTCGTGAGGGAAATACGTAGTACCAATATTGGTCTGCGACCCTTGCAGATTAACAGCAGATGCGATGGTCGGCTGCAATTGAGTTAAAGTCGTAATCAGTGGTGAATAATCGCGATCGCCCTCATATCTGGTTGCTTCAATTTGGGACAGAATCTGCCGAATGCCGTCAAGTATTTGCAGTAAAGTATTGATGACCGTGGGGGTAATTGCTAGCTGGCGATCGCGTAAAGACGAGAGCAAATTTTCTCCAGCATGAGCAAGTGATTCCAATTTGGGAAACGGCAAAAAGCCGCAGTTTCCTTTAATTGTGTGGAGTGATCGATAAATGCGAACTACAGCTTCTCCTTGTTCTGATACTTTATCGAGACAAATAATATCTTGTTCAATTTGATTCAGATTTTCATAGCTCTCAATTAGGAATGCTTCTATATCATCGTTAATTTCAGTTAGCTCCATTGCCTTTTCTGTGAAAAATTAGACCCTTTGTGTTCATGGTAATTTAATGGTAATTTAATTTAATTGAAAATTTCAGCAATATACGGCTTTCAAATAATGTTTAGATGTTTCATGCTGAAAAGATAATGTTATTTTAATGGTAAAGTAATAAATATGCAATGTCCTTGTTGCTATTCAACTCAAACTTTCAAGAATGGTTTTCGCAAAGGCAGACAATGTTACAAATGTAAACAATGTGGTCGTCAGTTCCTCGAATCTTACCAAGCTTGGTGCTACTCAAACGATGTCAAGCAATTGTGTCTCAAGATGCATCTTAAAGGCATGAGTCTGCGAGAAATCGAGCGGGCGACAGATATTCACCACACGACAATTTTGCATTGGCTTCGTAAAGCCAAGCTTGACTTAGATGGAATTGCAAATACTTAACTAAAGTTTAGTTACACCTTATACCATTAACCTTTCAGCAGATGAATTTTAAATGTTTTTAACTTAAGCAACTAAATTTAAATATTTTTTTATGGTATAAAGATTATTTGATTAATATTTATTTAACTGATATCAAGGATATCAAGATATCAATCAACAATTCTTGAGCTAAAACACAAAAGGGCAGAGATAATGACATTGGTTTTAATTATTGATGATGCAGCCTTTTCTCGCAGAATGATCCGAAAGTATTTGCAAGTTGATGGTTACGAAATTATAGAAGCAACTAATGGGCGTGAAGGATTAGAATTAGTTCACCAGCGCAAACCAAATTGTGTATTAGCGGATCTACTCATGCCAGACATGAATGGGTTTGAATTTCTGCAAGCTTTACAAGATGAAGAATTAAAAGTTCCCACAATTATCATCTCAGCCGATATCCAAGAAGGGGCACGCAATCAAAGTTATAGCCTTGGGGCTATTAATTTTATTAATAAACCACCAAAAGAAAATGAATTGCGAAAGGCAGTCCAGCAAGTTCTTAATACTAAGGAATAAGTTTTGATGAATATAACAGCAGAACAACTGGATGCACTTCAAGAGTTGATTAATATTGGAATTGGTCGAGCCGCAAGTCTACTGAATGAGATGGTAGACTCTCACATTGGTCTCAAAATTCCATTTGTGAAAGTATTAACTGCTGCTGAAGCCTATCAGGAATTAGCAACACGATTCCATGATGACAACTTGGCATCTGTAAGACTAGGCTTTACAGGTTCTTTTTCTGGTGCTGCTGGCTTGATTTTTCCTACTGACAGTGCATCATCACTAGTTGCAGTGCTTACAGGTGAAGAGCCAGGTTCTGCTGATCTAGATGCGGTGAAAATTGGCACTCTGAGCGAAATTGGTAACATTGTCATCAATGGGGTGATGGGTTCGCTTAGTAATGTGCTAAAGCAGCATGTGAACTATACATTACCTGTTTACTTAGAAGATACAATTGAAAACTTATTATTATCTACTTATGAAAGCGATTCCAAAATCTTGCTAGCACAAGCTAGATTCATAATTGAACAGCTAGAAATTATTGGAGATATTATTTTAATCTTTCACGTAGGTACATTTGATGCGCTTATCAATGCAATTAATGATGAAATTGCAATCATGTAATCTAGAAAACTTCCTAACCTAGATAGATAAAACTATTTAAATCTTCTGCTCAAATCCTGATGATGAAATAATGAATATCATAGAAAAAGCTCATGAACAATTTAGCCTTTTAGATAAAATTCCTTTAGGAGCTTTCGTTCTACAGTCAGATTACATTGTTTTATTCTGGAACTGCTGCTTGGAGGAATGGACAAAAATTTCCCGAAGTAAAATTTTAGGAAATTCAATTCTTGAATATTTTCCTCATTTAAATCAGTCTCGTTATAGTAGTCGCTTAGAGCAAATTTTTCAAGGCGGCCCTCCTGCAATCTTTTCTTCTCAATTGCATAAATATGTTATTCCTATACCGCTATCTCAAAATAAATATCGTATTCAGCAGACAACTGTAACTGCTGTGCCTGCAATGGACAGAAATAGATTTTATGCCCTTTTCTCAATTGAGGATTTCACAGATTTAACTTTTCGAGTTCAGGAATATAAAAACTTACGAGATCAAGCACTAGCAGTAGCGGAAGAACGCCAGAAAGCCCAAGAAGCTGCTGAAGTAGCAAACCGCATCAAAGATGAATTTTTGGCAATTGTTTCTCATGAACTTCGTTCCCCTCTTAATCCCATTTTGGGTTGGGCAAAGCTACTGAAAAACCGCTCATTAAACGAAGCTACTACTGTGCGTGCCCTTGAGACAATCGAACGCAATGCTGTACTCCAGGCTCAGTTGATTGAAGACCTGTTGGATATCTCCCGCATTCTTCGAGGCAAGCTAGCACTTAATTTAGAAACTGTTGATCTTGCTTTTATTATTGAAGCTGCCTTAGAGACAGTGCATTTGGCAGCAGAAGCAAAGTCTATTCAAATTAATCTTGATCTAGATATAAAAATTGGACAAGTTAAAGGTGATGGTAGTCGTCTTCAACAAGTTGTTTGGAATTTACTCTCTAACGCCATTAAATTCACACCAGCCGGTGGAAAAGTCGAAGTCTACTTAGAACAGATTGATTCTCAGATACAACTCAGAATCATTGATACGGGTAAAGGTATTAATCCTGATTTTCTGCCACACGTATTCGAGTATTTCCGTCAGGCAGATAGTAGTACAAGCCGAAGTTATGGCGGATTAGGACTTGGTTTGGCGATTGTGCGCCAACTTGTCGAGTTGCATGGTGGTAGCGTTTGGGCACAAAGCCCTGGTGAGGAACAAGGCGCGACATTTACAGTTTGCCTACCAATGGTTCAACAGAGTCTAGAATTCAAAATTGAAGATCAGAATATCTCTGACGATTCCTATCCATTCTGTATGCTCCATGCTCCACTAGAAGGGGTACGCTTGTTAATTGTGGATGATGATGCTGATACCCGTGAGTTTCTTGCCTTCCTATTGGAAGAAAACGGAGCAATCGTGATGAGCGCAGCATCCGCCAACGAAGCACTCGCTCTAATTGCACAGTCAAAACCAGACCTACTGTTGAGCGATTTGGGTATGCCAGAAGTTGATGGCTACGCTTTAATCAAAAAATTACGAGCAATGCCTGCTAATCAAGGTGGACAGATTCCCGCTATCGCTCTAACTGCTTACGCCGCAGAAACTACACAAAAACAGGTTTTAACCGCTGGATTTCAACTTCATATCACTAAACCAGCCGACCCCTCAAAATTAGTAACTGCAATTGCAGCACTTGTTGAGGACTAACTGCTTAATCAAAAGATTTTCTGGATATATTGTTAAGATACGTAAACAGCTAGTGATCCTTACAGCAGCAAGCGATGCCTTCTCCACGAGACGCTACGCGAACGGCGGCAAGCTACGCAACGTGGGTAAGTTATCCAAGTTTAAGGGAAAAGTTGGCTGGGAGTAGTATTTATATGGACTTGCGTCTATGTTCTTCTCCCATTTTTGTTACTATGTCCATTTTCTTTCTCCAAAAAAAGTGATCGCCTGATTAATGCCTTAACGAAGTTTTAGGTATTTCAGCTTACAACTTGTCCAACTTCTCCTGACAAAAGCTGTCCAAAATCTTCTTCAAGTCACAAATTGCCAAAATTGTTTAGCGGATTCTCTCGTCGCCGTGTTCTGATTCTAAGACCCTCAACAATTTCTCTTCCAACGCCGTCAAATAAGCCCGATTCAGCTTTCCCAACGACTCCAAAAACCTCTGCACCGACTCCTCCAGCCCACTCGAATACACCCGACCGATGCGATCACCTACGGTGGGCGGTTACGCCATCGCAAATCACCTGCATCTGCTCACACTCGGCAGGCAGGTAATCGCAAGACTTCAGGTGTTGTAACCCAACAGCGTACTCTCCATCCCACATTTTCACGTTGCAACTAAAGTCATTCACTGCGCTGACAATCGCCCAGCACCCGCCCTCTCAGTCCTCAGTTACTGGGTTGTCAAGAGCAAGAATTTGGCAGACTTCCCCGATTTGATAGGTGCTTGGTACTACTTTCGTCCTTTCAATTATGCGCTGCACTACATCTTACTTATGAGACGGTGAACTTGGACAGATACATCAGGAAAGCAAAGGGGTGAAATAGTACCTGTAGTTAATGTCAGTTCGGTTTTGTATTCCCCATTTTTTAGGTCACGAAATACTTTTAACTGCGGAGTCTTCAGGTTGACAACCCAGTATTCAACAATACCAGCCTCAGCATAAATGTCTTTTTTCTCACCTAAATCTTTGCTCAGGGTGGCTTTGGAAAATTCAATAACCCAAAAGATATCTTCTGGGTAAGGATGGTGTTCTAAGTAAACCTCACCTAAAGGTTTGACAATGGCAACATCGGGAGCAGGTTCGGAATCGTTGGGTAAGGTAATCGGTTTGGCATCGCGGATTTTTACCCGTTCACCGAGCAGTGTGCGAAGATAATCAGCTGCTTCTGTGTTGTAGTAGGCGTGAGGTTCTCGTTCTGGGGGCATAACAATCAGGTCGCCGCGCAATAGTTCAATGGACTGGTCGTCAAAGATACCTGCCTCTATTGCTTGGTGATAACGTTTAATTGTCCATTTATAGGTAGTTACGGTCATAACCATTATTTAGCTCAAAGCCAAATCTATCATCAATTCCATATTCGTTCTCAATCAAACCTAACATCTTCTCTTCTACCTCCGTCAAATACGGTTGTTTAAACTGCTCCAAGTACTTCAACACAGGACTTGGGGCATTTTCCAAATTTTCGCAGTTCTGCAATCTACTGATACGTAAGCGTAGCCCACCGCAGGCATCGCTCTTAGAAAAATGCCAGTTATCTACATCTTCTGAAATCCTATTTGGTTTTGTTCATTTCTAGCCAGTTGTAGAGTGGGAACTGAACTCTGTTGAGCGCTGTATGAATCATGTAGAGGGGTTCTACAGCACTCAACTAAACAACTGGCTCCGGCTGGATGTCAAGAAGCGGGAAGTTTTATCTTTTCCCTCGTATAACTTCTTTACTGCCCCGTTGCGTTGCTAACTCCATTGAAACTGGAACCCAAAGACATTGGATGCCAAATTGCCAAAATTGTTTAGGGTGTTATCTCTGCCCCGTATTCAGACTCTAGTACATTCAACAACTTCTCTTCCACAGCCGTTAGATAAGGCCGATTCAACTTACCCAACGACTGCAACAGACTTTTGACTGTCTCCTCCAGCCCACCCGAATACACTCGACTCAGGCGATCGCAAATCACCCGCATGTGCTCACACTCGGCAGGCAAGTAGTTGTACGACTTCAGGTACTGCAACCCAACGGTATACTCGCCATCCCAGGTTCTGACAGTGCAGCTGAATTCGCCCACATGATTAACGATACCCCAACAGCCACCCTTACCCCTAAGTTCGGGATTGTCCTTAGCAAGAATTTGGCAGACTTCGCCAATTTGGTATGTGTTTGGTACTTTCGTCCTTTCCATGATGCGCTGCACCACATCTTTGACAATTCTGGCTGGCGGCACTTTTCCCCCCGCCTGCTCCACCGCTTGCCGCCATACTTCCTGCTGTTGCGATGGTTCTAGCTTAGTCAGTGGTCGAACTTGGCGTTCGGTTGTAGGCAAAATTTGGGAACCATTGGTTCCCATTTCATCCGATATCTCGTTTTGGGAACCATTGGTTCCCATTTCATCCGGTATCTCATTTTGGGAACCATTGGTTCCCATTATTATGTTGTCAACTACATTTGAAGCAGCTATTAAATAATTTACATGGCGGTGAGTATACGCAAACCGAGAACGGCAATATTCCTCAAACGTTTTGTGGGTCGAGCGGTACAATCTGCGATCGCGCAATTCTGCCAGTGCCTTTCCCGCCTCAAAAAACGCTCTTTCCACACGGCGCTCTAGGTGAAGGCGATCGCGCTGTTCTTCCTCTGTCAACTCTGGAACTTCGACAGCAGTAACTGTAATTGTTGCTGAACCTGGGTCTACTTGCTGGGAGATATCCTCGTTTGCAGAGTTACCTGCTGAAGTTGAATCAGTAGATGCGGCAGAGGTGGCTTTGTTGCGTCTAGAAGGTGGTTTAGGCATGATTCCACCTTTCTAGTTCAATGAGATTTTCTGAAAGTCAATTGCAACGTAAATTTTGGATGTGACAGATAAGTGCGTAGACGTAGCCCAACCTAGACATTGCTCCATAAAGGAGACTAGAGGTAGAAATAAAAGATTGATACTAAGGGAATCAATCATCAAAACGCACCCCTAAATCTAATCCTAAAGCTTGTTCAATCCCGCGCAGAGTTTCTTCAGAAATCCACTGTCTTTTTTCTTGTTCTATTTGATACCAATAAGCAGTAGAAATTCCTGCTGAGGTGGCTAAAACCTGCACTGATCTTCCATCTTTTTCCCTTGCCTCTTTAATTTTTTGAGATAAATCTGGGATTGTAACTTTTATCTGTCTAACAACATCCATCAACATTGGTGTACACGCCTCCATAATTCTAAACTTGTTTTGTATTCTAAAAGTATACACCAGTTGACAACTGCTGTATACAACAGTAGTATAAAAGATATAAATAGAGAAAGCGCCCCCGACTCGCAATCTGAAGCGCTTTCCGTCCCGTTAGGAACTGATTTATTATGACTTACAACATCTACAGCCAACAACAGCTGCAACTGAAATCTATTGCCCGTCTGAAGCAAATCTACAGTGAAATCGCCTGCACAGTTGAGGTCAGTGACAAACGCTGTAAGGATGCCTGGATTTCCGCCATTGTTAATTATCAGGCAAGCAAGGTTCAGAAACTCACCCTCGCTGCCCCCGACAACCAAGCCCTCGCCCAAGCCGAACTCGACAACTACATCGCTGACCAAGCCCAAGCTGTTGCTCCCGAATCCCTCACAATAGTCGAAATCTCGTTTGACCATCACGAATATTACGCTGGTAATCAACTGGTAGCCAGCATTAGCCATGACGACACCCACTTAACGCAACGCTGGGTAGTGATGGTAAACGATAAAGAAGTATTTCGTGCGAATACCCCAATGCGTTGCGATCGCTTCATCTGCACTCACTATAAAGACGGTTCATTACCTGTGCAGGAAGAAGCAGAGGTGCAGGGGAGCAGGGGTGCAGAGGGGAAAAACCTACAACAACTTTCTCCTCTGCCCCTCTGCACCTCTGCCCCCATGCCTTCCTCTTCTACTGAAAACCAAATCATGGCGCATATCTTCAACGAGTGCGAGAAGTACGGGTTTGAAATTCTCGATGATGGCATTTACAACAACAACGGCGTGAAACTGGGGCAAGTCGGATGCACTGACAGGAACTGGTGGGTGAAGAGGCGTTATTCAACCCAGCAGCAGTATTCTAACTCGGTGCTTGATGCTGTGCGCTCATTGTCGATGGTGGATGTGTCTACTGATGGTAAATCCATTTTTGATGAATATTTTTTAGATCAACCGTTAGAACAGCTAACTGGCGATAAATTGCAACGGCTGCTGGAGAGAACGGAGTTAGTCACAGCGTAATTCAGAATCCAGGAGTCAGGAGTCAGGATTCAGTAAAGAAACAAAGAGCAGGGTAGAGAAGTTAATAAAATCTGCCTTCTTTCCTCCTTTTCTTCCCAAAATTCTGACTTCTGAATTCTGACTCCTGAATTCTTCTCTCATTTTCCCTTCATTCACCTATTCATATATGAAACCGACAATCTCAATCCCCCAACACTGGGGCTACCCACGCTTTGCTTTGGATCAGCGTACACAACAGGGCATCATCCTGGGACTTTATTACTATCCTTTGGGTACAGAGTTGGCTGAACAATTTGATGATGGTTGGCGCTATGTACTGATGCCTAACAAGAATTCTGACGAGATATCGTACTTGAAAGAGGATCAAATCCAACCGCTCACACCAGAAGAATTATTTCAGCAAATTACCGCAGAGATTGACTTTTATCAACAACAGATAAGCATTCTCAACCGACAGTTAACCGTATTAACTAAGGGTGCAAACAATGCCTAACTCTACAGAAAACTTTGACCGTAGAGCCAATCATTTGCTGCGTTCGATTCAGCTTTGTGGCGGTTGTGTTCCATTGCATCGGCTTCAGTTCCAATTCTCTGATTCAGTAATTCAAACTCTGCTGGATAGAGAACTGGTGCAAGTACAGAACACGGGACGCGGCTTTTTGTTGGAGATTGCTGAGGATTTTTAGGTTATTAATCCCAGGGGATACAATTATGAAACTTTACGCAAAGACCATTGCACAGACTTTACCCGATTGGGCAACCACCGTTACAAAGAGTGCAGATTTATTTGAGATTGAAATTAACGATAAACACCCCAACTTTCAATCTCTGCTTGAAGAGTTGGAAACGGAGATTGGGCCAGGAATCATGGGAGTGAAAGCAGAAGATTTATGCTCACGGCTGGGCTTTGATTTGTCTAACCCCAATCTCTACCAATTACTTGAACAAGCTCAAACTCTAATATCTGAAATTGCTACGCACCCAGACTACAGACAACTCTTGTCAGCAGGGTATCAGCCAGATTTAAACATTGCCGATGCTAGCACTGCACTCACCTATCTGCAATGGGAGTTAGACCGGAATCAAGAACCTTCTACCTAATACAAAAGCGTTCATCTAAAGGAATGCTATTACTTTAGATGAACGCACGGAAGTTTTTCTCCCGCTACAGAATTCCCATTATTGCACACAGAATACCAATCAATAAAACTTTAACTGAGGTGAACATAGTTACTGAAATAAAATTAGGGCTTTGCAACCCTCCTGAACCCATCTATTTATATGTCAAAAATGCCGAGTTAGGTGGAGAATCTTACCTGTGGTATAACTACGATATTGACAGGGAGAAAACCATCCCTGTTTCCCAAAAAGCATTAACTGGTTATCTGTCTGAACTGCGATTTACAACTAAAGAGTTCAAAGGAAAGGATAATCTCAAGCTAGACATTGTAGTGAGTGCTGATGAAGTTTATGTCATCAGAAGTGGTATTGAAACAAACTTTACCAAAAGCTTTCTCTTAGCTGCATCAGGTGTACAGGATTTTTCTAAGCCACTGATTATTGCTGCTAATGCTGGTGAACAAAATACGGTTTTCTGCAATCTTTACGATGCTGCAACTAAAAGCAGAATTGAAAGAGAATGGGATAAAAATGCTGATTGGGGAACTCTCATTAATGACATTCAATCTCGCTTAGGTGGCACATCATTAACTATTCCATCTATAGCAGAAACCCAAGTAGCTCCACCAAAACTTAGCGTAGTTCCTCAACCAGTACATCCTCAAGACCTACGAATCAAAAATATTCGTACTTTGCTTGATTATCCACTTGATTTAGTCAGAGAGTGGTTGCAATTTCAGGATGTTGACCGTCCAAGTCTACTTCATATTACCAAGATTAATGAACTGGTAAAAACAATGTGTTTGGCTTGGGCAGCAAATAAGTGTGACCATCCCAATCATGCTGAGTCTTCTTATCAAAACCAAGTTATTGATGCTGTTGCTAGTGGTGCTGATGAGTTAACAGCAATCAGTGCATGGATGCAACAGTTGCAAACTGTAAAAGCTGGAGCAGTGTAAATCAGAAGCCAGGATTCAGAATATTTTTACTTCTGAATCCTCAATTAATCAAATAGGAATCAACCATGAGAGTCATCGTTACAGTAGTTGAAAAAATCACCAGCGAAGCGCACATCGATATCCCTGATGGGCTGAACCAATCCGCAATTAAACAGCACATCGTAGACCGCTATAACACTGGGGAAATGTCCACAGATATGAACATTTTTCAAGTTGACTTTGAATCTATCAGCGCTCGGATTGTTCAAGAAAATTCTTCTCCTAAATCTGCATAAACATTGGAGGTAATAAATGAATCCTAAATGGACTGACGAAGAAGTAGCGATCATTGAAGAAATGGCTTGCCTTTACACTGTTAAACAAATAGCGTATCGGCTAAAGAGAAGAGGATACACACGCTCAACATCAGCTATTCAAAACAAACTGCGCTTTTTAGGATACTCCGCACGTCCAATTCTTGATAACTACAACTGCTGCGAAATCGCCAGGGTTTTACAACTCAATTCGGCTACTGTTTGGACTTGGGTTAAAAAGGGCTGGATACGTACAACCAGACGTTCTGGCAGATATCACCAAATCAGAAGCAAAGATTTAAAACGATTTCTTCAAAACCCACCGGAACGTATTAAGAACCGAATTGCTGCCATTGATAAAGACGCTATCGAGTATTTAGTGGGGAAACTTGCATGATTGACCACATTAACGCACTCAAAACAAGCTGGTATCTCTCGCCTCCTTGGGGACAAACAATTCCACCTGTTGCAGTTAATTTGCTGGAGAGAGTATACCTCAGAACCACGAGGACATTCGGTTATTGCTGTGGAATGCAATGGAAACACGAATGTTGGATTTATTCAATTGATTGCGGAAAAGAAATACTTCACGCCACACAAAACCAAATCATCGCCACTGGAGAATTAGAAGCTATCAAGGTACAAAAACCTGTTTTCGTTCTGGGTGAAAGAGTGATCCTCTGCTCTCATGATAAGGGAACAAAACAACGGCTGATTTTGGGGATCGCGCTGGTGCATAAATCTTGGTTTTACCTTGTTGAATTGATGTCGCCAACATTAATTAAGACCCCGACTATATCTAATCGCTTCTCATTAGTTGGTGAGAAAAGTTTGGTGCGGGTAAATGCTTGAGTTTCTTAGATTGCAGTTCCTCTTTCTTCATTGTTTGAACAATAACCAAGGAGTTAATTATGTTGATACACAAATGGCGTGACTCAGATATCAACCAAATGCCAGAAGTTGGGCAACTAGGCAAATACAGCATACCCAAAGGCTACGTGAATGCAACTCAGATGTGCCATGCAAATAATAAGTCTTGGGGGCATTACAAAGAAAGGAAGTCCACAAAAGCTTACTGGACAGCGCTTTCAAACGACATCGGGATTCCGATATCGTCTCTTGTTATCGAAGTTGATGGTTATGGCAGTTCTCAAGGGACTTGGATTCATCCAGAAATCGCAATTGATTTAGCTCAGTGGGTTTCTGTCGAGTTCCGTATCTGGGCTAACAGAACCTTAATGAAAGTGATGATGAATCAAGGGCCTATCCAGCAGCAATCAATGACTCAAGTACAGTTACTCGCAGCGATTGCACAACAATTAGCAGAGCAAGAACAGCATTTATTCCAACAACAACAGCAACAAACTCAAATCTTGGCGAGACTCAAAGCAGTTGAAGTTGAACAAGATAGGGTGAATACACCATGCGGTCACAAATATAGTGTTGTTGGGTTCGCCAATCTTCAAGGTTTAGAAATATCGGTAAAAGAAGCGGGTACTAAAGGTCGAAAAGCCAGTGCATTGTGCAGAAAACAAGGAATAGAAATAGAACGCATTCATGACCCACGTTTTGGGAAAGTTGGTTTGTATCCAGAAAGCATTTTGGTTGAGGTTTTTAAAGCTGAACAGAACTAATAGCAGTTTCAAAATTTGAGAGAACTACCATGCAACAACTCACACTTTTCTCTGAATATGTACCAGTTTTACCCATCACTTACTACCCCGATTTTTTAGCTCTTGAACTTGCAAACGAACTCTACCAACACTGCTTGAAACTGGAATGGCAACAGAATCAAATCAGGATCGCGGGTAAAACAATGCCCGTTCCCCGCCTCGAATGTATTTATGGTGATGCTGGATGTGATTACCTTTACTCCAATAGTGTATTTTTGAAACCTCTGACTTGGACAGACAATCTGGCTAACTTGCGGGACAGAATCACTGCACTGACTGGTTACAAGTTTCGCATAGTCATCGGCAATCAATACCGCAGTGGCCAGGATTCAATCGGGTGGCATTCTGACAATGAAGCATCGATGGGATCTAACCCTGCAATCGCATCGGTAAGCCTGGGTTCATGTCGCAAATTCCAAATCAAACCGAGAAATGGCAGGGCAACGGACTTCTGGCTGGAACACGGCAGTTTGCTTGTGATGCACCCTGGCTGTCAGTCTACTCATCTGCATCAGGTTCCTAAAACCAATAAAGTCGTTAGTACCCGTATCAATCTCACGTTTCGACCGCACACGGGAGGCGGTAAATAACGCTGTAGCTGGCTATTGAGGATTTCATAGCCAGCACAAGCTCTTCACTTCAAATTGAATCGGCGGCATGGGTGCAATGCCGCTCCATTTCCATGCGTCAAAAAACAGAGGGAATATGCGTATAATCGAATCTGATTCTCAAGCTAAACATCAACAAGAATGGCTCAATAGTGGCGTTGACGAAGAAATCATTGCCCTGAATGTGCGAGCGCTGTCTGGGACTTTACCTTACGAATATCTGCTCTACAGTCCCAAAATCTCCCGTCGCAATGATGGACGATTGCGCGATCGCGATTTAAAAAAGTACCAGCACATTGAATTAGGCGGCTGGTGGTGCAATGGAGTTGACCCGCTCAACAACTACGCCCTGATGATGTGGGGCTGTTTCAAACCCGACCATCCCCGAAGAGATCGCCAGAAAATTCACAAGTTTATCAAATACGAGCATCCTTACAGAGAAGAAACACGCGCCTTCTTCCTATTAGTGCCGAATCACATTTGGGTGAAAGTTTCCAATCGTAGCGGCATTCCCATTACAGAAGAAGACCTACAACACCCCGGCGGCTTCTGGCATTGGGTTTGGCGGCACAACGTACCAGTCACAATTGTAGAAGGTGTCAAAAAAGCAGGGGCGTTACTGACTGCTGGTTATGCAGCGATCGCAATTCCTGGTGTTAACGCTGGATACCGCACCCCCCATGATGAGTACGGTAACGCTATTGGTAAACCTTGTCTGATTCCCGACTTGAAACATTTTGCAACACAGGGGAGACAGGTCAACATTTGCTTTGACCAGGACAATAAACCTGAGACAGTCCAACGGGTGAGAACCGCTATCAGTCGCATGGGACGGCTGCTGGTAAATGAAGGCTGTTCGCTGCGAGTGATTGATTTACCGTTAGGGGCAGAGAAAGGGGTTGATGATTTTATCGTTGCCAAAGGGCAGGCGGCATTTGATGCACTCTACAACACAGCCGTTGCATTGGAGTTGTGGGAGATTAAGCTGTTTACTCTGTTGACTTATCCGCCAGCGATCGCTCTCAACCAACGCTTCTTGGGCCAGCTTCTCGTCCCGGAAGGTGAAAAACTGATTATCCTCAAGGCTCCCAAAGGTACTGGTAAAACCGAATGGCTGGCAACTAAGGTGACAAAAGCCCATGACCAAGGGCAGAGGGTATTAATCATCACCCACCGTATTCAATTGGGTGAGGCACTGTGTAATCGCTTTGGTGTGAATTATGTCACAGAAGTTCGCACTAATGAAACAGGCACATTATTGGGATACGGAGTGTGCGTTGATTCGCTACATCAAGAAAGTCAGGCGCGATTCAATCCCAAGGATTGGTCAAATGATGTCATTATTATTGATGAATGCGACCAGGTATTCTGGCATTTGCTTAACTCTGGTACGGAAGTGCAAAAGCGTCGGGTATCTGTTCTCAAAAACCTCAAGCAGTTGATTCAGAATGTTTTGGGCAGTAGTCAGGGAAAGATTTATTTGTCCAGTGCCGATGTTTCCGACACGGATGTGAAGTATGTTTTATCACTCGCTGGCGAATATCGGGTTAATCCATTCGTCATCGTCAACAATTATCGGCACGTAGCCGGGAACTGTTACAACTACTCTGGCAACAACCCGAAGAATTTGATTGCAGCATTGGACAAAGCCATTACTAAAGGAGGGCATCATCTATTGTGTTGCTCTGCTCAAAAGGCAAAATCCAAATGGGGAACCCAGGCGCTTGAAGAACGGTTCCGTCGTAAATACCCAGAATTGCGAATCTTGCGAATAGACAGCGAATCTGTTGCTGACCCCTCTCATGCAGCTTTCGGTTGTATCGCTCACCTGAACGAAATTCTCACCCAGTATAATTTGGTTATCGCCTCCCCAAGTCTTGAAACTGGGGTATCCATCGACATTCGAGGACATTTTGATGGTGTATGGGGGATTTTTCAGGGGGTGCAGCCGGTTAACTCTGTGCGGCAGATGTTGGCACGGGTTAGGGAGACAGTTGACCGTCACATTTGGGTGAGAGAATGGGGGATGTCGTTTGTGGGCAATGGTTCTACTTCTATAGGGGGTTTGTTGAGAAGTCAACACGTTGCAACACAAGCTAACATTGCGCTATTGTCGGCGGCGGATAATGACGATTACAGCTTTGTTGACCAGAATTTTCAGCCAGAGTCATTGCAGACTTGGGGCAAGCGGGGTTCTGTCATCAACGTAGAAATGCGGCGCTATCGGGAATCGGTGCTTGCGGGTTTGGTCGAGGATGGGTACATGGTTATCGATACTGATGATGCCGATGATGATGAGAGTGGGGCAGTTATAGAGTCGGTTAAAGCGGCATCTGTTGAATTGTACGCTAGTGAATGTAAAGCGATCGCGGATTCTCCGACTATCTCTGATGCCGAACTTAAGAAGCTACAAGATACAAGGGCGAAAACCAAAACTGAACGACACCAGCAGCGCAAGGCTGAATTGTCCCGTCGCTACGAAATTGACGTAACCCCTGATTTGGTTGAAAAAGATGACGACGGCTGGTATCCTCAGTTGCGGATGCACTATTATTTGACACTGGGACGGAAATTTCTGAGCAACCGTGATGCGAAACGGGCTAAGGCGCAGTTAGAGGCGGGAGAGAATTCAGTTTGGAAACCAGATTTTAACAAGGGGCAAATGTTGCCGGCTGTACTGTTGTTAGAAGAACTGAATCTGTTGCAGTTGCTCACGCCGGGGGAGCAGTTGCGTTCTTCTGACGAGAAGATGCTGGAGTTTAAAGCGCTGGCTGTAAAGCATCGACACGTTATCAAGAATTACTTGAATGTTAGTATCTCGGAAAAACACACACCGATAGCGATCGCTCAGAAACTACTTGCGAAGATTGATTTGAAATTGGCTTACGTTGGTCGATTGGGTAAGCGTGAAAATCGAGAGTGCGTCTATCGGTTTGTTGCCCCTGATGATCAGCGTAATTTAATTTTTGGGCAGTGGTTAAATCGGGATGAAGTATTTTCAAGGGATTTGGTGTCAGTCACGAACAATATAGAGTTACAAACACCAGGTATTGACACAACCTCCCAAATATTAGAAGAGGTAGTGTCCAGTCCCCAAGCACAAGCCTGGAAAGGACTGAAACTGAAATTGCAGCAAGGCTTGGACAGCGCTGGCTCGTTCTACAATCAGTTAGTCTCCACAATCGGGGAGGCTGTCGGCGTTGCTGATGGAGAGCCTTACTGGAATGAGTATCTGGGGCAGTGGCAGGTTTGGGTCAGCTTTACGGACGGGTGTAAGTCTGTGGTCTGTGATTGGTTAGTAGCGGTGTAGGTCAAAGTAGTTCACTGTTTTATCCAAACCGTTACTGTGAAGCTGTTTGAGCGATCTAAAATAATACTTAATATTACTTCAATACAAAACTTTAGCTTAATAGCATCGCCAATCAACTCATCATCCGTCCAAAAGCCATTGAAGAAATAAACTTTGAGCTTTAGGGGTAGATAAATATTCTATTAATGACTCTTAAATATACAGTTGTTATCTTTCACTAGGAAGACGCGATCGCACAACTGCTTCCGTAGGATGGTAAAAGTCGATTGCTTGTAATCGCATTGCTCCCATTGCAGTTAGCTATTGCTTGTAAAGCAGTTTAGGAGTTTTGAACATTATGAATCAGAGCCAAATTCAAGCTATAGAAAGACCAGTGGAAGCGATCGCCATTAATGCCGGAGTTGGGGTCGGTGGCAAGTTCACTGAGCTAGGAGCGGCTAATAATTAATCGTAATCAGGAAAAAATCCTATGGTAAGTCAATTACAGAAGTTACCGAAAGATGAAACATTAGGCACACTGGAACCTGTTGTCCAGTTTGATGGTGCTATGCCTACAGGTGTAACGGTATCTCATCAAGGACGGATTTTTGTCAATTTTCCGAAGTGGGGTGATGAAGTTGCATTCACTGTGGCAGAAATCCAAGATGGTCGCCCGGTGGCTTATCCCAATGAGGCAATTAATCGCACAAACTCAGATAATCTTGCACAAACCCTTGTATCTGTGCAAAGTGTTGTGGTTGATCCTCGCGATCGCCTGTGGATTCTCGATACTGGTAGTCCGATGTTTCAACCGACGCAGTACGGCGGCCCCAAGCTGGTTTGCGTTGATTTAACAAGTGATCGAGTCATCAAAACGATTCTTTTTCCCCAAGATGTAGCATTGCCGACGACTTACCTTAATGATGTCCGATTTGACTTGCGGCGCGGTGCTGAGGGTATGGCATTCATTACCGATTCATCGGATCAAGGCGCGAATGGGATTATTGTTGTAGATTTGGCATCGGGTGAAAGCTGGCGCAGACTGCACGATCATCCTTCCACAAAAGCTGAAGAACTATCGAGCTTTCTACCTGTGGTTGAGGGTCGCCCATTCATGGAACGTCAACCAAATGGGTCAACCAAACCCGTCAAAATGGGGTCAGATGGAATTGCAATTAATGCAGATGGATCGCGTTTGTATTACTGTCCGCTTGCTAGTCGTCGTCTCTACAGTGTTGCGATTGATGCTCTTGTAGATCGAGCGATCGACGATCGTGGTGTTGCCGCAACAGTAATTGATGAGGGGGATAAAGGCGGGGGTGCAGATGGACTTGAATCAGATGCAGCCGGATGTATTTATGCAACGAACTATGAACACAATTCAATTCTGCGTCGTCATCCTGATGGAACATGGGAAACGGTAGTACACGATCCTCGCCTCCTTTGGCCTGATACCCTTTCAGTAGCAACAGATGGTTATCTTTACGTCACAGCTAACCAGTTGCACCGTCAACCAAACTACCAAAAGGGACGCGATTTCCGTCAGTTACCTTATAGCCTCTTCCGCATTCGCATTAATGCTCAACCTGTGCTGTTGCGATAAATTCTTCAATGCAACTAATTGTTGCTAAAGGAAATACATAATGGCGTTGAATATCAAAGATTTACAGATTCACAGCCCTGCATTTACTTCTCTTGAGCGTATCCCAAAACAGT
Source organism: Nostoc sp. UIC 10630 (assembly GCF_010747425.1). NCBI lineage: Bacteria > Bacillati > Cyanobacteriota > Cyanophyceae > Nostocales > Nostocaceae > Nostoc > Nostoc sp. UIC 10630. The sequence goes on along the minus strand of NZ_JAAGOG010000042.1, from coordinate 22,952 downwards.
ATACCAGCGACGGTAAAAACATCTCACCTCCCTTGGAATGGAGTGGACTACCAGCCGGAACCCAGCAATTAGCACTCATCTGTCACGATCCAGATGCGCCCCTACCACAGGGGTTTACTCACTGGTTAATCTATGGAATTGGGCCAACGATTAACCAGATTGCAGAGGGAGATGCTAGTAAATTTACTGAAGGTATGAACAGTAGCAATCAGCCAGGGTATACCGGGCCTGCTCCACCAAAAGGGCATGGACTTCACCATTACTATTTCTGGTTATATGCCCTAGATGCAAAGCTTGACCTGAAGCCAAATATCAACCGTGAGGAACTACTGAATGCGATCGCTGACCATGTGATTGAGCAAGCGCGGTTGGTTGGACTCTATGAATGATCAGTCCATGCTTGGAACACAAGGGAGCGCGGCGCTTTCAAAACGCGGACGAGCGCGATCTCACGTTGAGATTGAGCATCAGTGTCATCCTCAATGTTGCTCATTTTGTTTCTCCTGAGTTTGTAATTCGTGCAGGTAATCATCAAGCCGATCAAGCCTCTGTTCCCACAATTGACGATATTGCTCAATCCAATCTGCCGCTTCTTTGAGCGGCTGTGCTTGAATCTGGCATGGTCGCCATTGAGCTTCGCTACCCCGCACAATCAGTCCGGCACGCTCTAGTACCTTTATATGTTATGTTTGGAGATTGCAGGAAGACTCATCTTAAAAGGCTTGGCTAACTCACTTACCGATGCCTCACCTTTGGCGAGGTGAGCCAGAATTGCACGCCGTGTCGGATCGGCTAGGGCAGCAAAGGTAAGGCTCAGTTGCTCAGTAGACATTTTGTTTAACCTAATGGTTAATTAACTACTAGGTTAAATGTACTATCTAAGAATGTCAAGCACCTACTTAACCCATCGCTTGAAGATGGTAGTTATGAGGATTTTCATTCATTTTGACTCCATCCTCATCGCTTCCTGGCGGTAATAAAGTCGATAAAAGTCAAGGATCGAGTTGATGCGCCTGATAGGCTAGTAAAGTGCGAAAGGCACCTGTTGTGGCAGGAAAACGACCATAACGATTGTAAATATACTTGCAGCAGGCAATCGTGGCCGCGATCGCTTGTTCAGAATATTGAGGAATCGCCGCTTGGATCGCTCGACCATCTTGCCAACCAGTTACTTTTCCTCCATCGCGAAACGTCCCTTGTTTGGCATTGTACTTATGGTCGATAAAAGCGAGTACCGCTTCTTCCATGTTTCGATAATAAGGCGGAGCGTAACTTTTGAGCAGTATCTCACCGTCTTTCTCCAGTCCTACAGGATTGGGAACGAGAGTATCTTTGCCCATCCACTGGACGATTTTCTTAGTTAAGCGGTTCATCCCGCTGATTTTGCTAAATGGAACTTGTTCAAGAAAAATAAAGGAAGACCCATCAAAATCTCCGTAACGAGATTTCAGCAGGAACGGTGTTTTGCTTGGTATCAACGCAAATATCGTCGTCTGGTTGTTAGATGGGAACGTCAAAAGATTTATTTTGACGTATTTATTGACCTAGCTACCATCCACATCTGGATTAACAAAATATTATTAGTGGGATAGATTCATTTAACCTGAGTTCAAGATAAACTGTAATGTCGATTCTGTCGTTAGTTTTGGCAGTATAAAAGCCTTATCCTTTCGTGCAAGCGATTAGATTTGATTCCTGAAGCAGAGCTGAAGTTAACTAGAACGAACTAAGTCAGAGATTGCTTTAACTAACGCTATTGGCTCGATTGGTTTGGTAATATGTCGGTCAAAGCCAGCTTTTAGTGCCTGTTGCTGATTGATTTCACCAGCATAAGCAGTTAAAGCGATGGCTTTGATCTGCCTATATTGTGGCCATAAATTTCTGAGTTGCTGTATCAACATATAACCATCAATATTAGGCATCCCAATATCACTCAGTAAAACATCAAATTTAGACTGGTTAAGTATGGTTAATGCCTCTTGTGCTGAACAAGCAGCAGTGACACTGGTTCCATGCTGCTCTAGCACAAATGCAATCAATTCCCTAGTATCAGGCTCATCATCCACTACTAAAATTTTGATCCCACTCAAATCAACAGATAAATCACACAATCTACTGGACTGAGTTTTTGCCACCTGGGGAGACATGAATGGTAATCGGATTATAAAGGTGGCTCCTTGCTCAACACCTGGACTTTGCGCCTCGATTGTGCCACCATGCAGTTCTACTAATTGGCGTGCGATCGCCAAACCTAATCCTAGCCCACCGAACTTTCTAGTGATGGAGCCATCTTCTTGGCGGAAGTAGTCAAAAATATGAGCTAGAAAGTCAGGAGCAATACCTTTGCCTGTATCGCTAACAGTAATTTGAGCCACATTGCCCATCTGCTCTAAATGGATGTTCACCTGTCCACCCGGAGGGGTAAATTTGACGGCGTTGGAGAGCAGATTCCAAATCACCTGTTGTAAACGAGTTGCATCACCTATAACCTGACCAATATTTGGTTCAAGTGCTGTTTGCAGCGTGATTGACTTAGCTTGGGCCGCCAGCTGTACCGTTTCCATTGCCCCCATAATCGTAGCTGCGAGGTCTACCGGACTGCAATTCAGGTTAAGTTTGCCTCGCAGAATGCGTGAAACATCCAACAAATCTTCTATCAGTTCTGCTTGCAATTGAGCATTGCGGTGAATAGTTGCCAGTCCTTCTTCTATCTTGGCTTCAGAGAGCTTGCGTTTTAGAAGAAGACTAGACCAGCCTAATATCGGATTCAGAGGTGAGCGTAACTCATGTGAAAGCACCGCTAAAAACTCATCTTTAACTCGGTTTGCGGCTTGGGCTTCTTCTCGTGATTGGCGTAACTCTGCTTCTGCGAGTTTATGATTAGTAATATCTATCAGTATCCCATCCCATGCGTTGCCTTCTGTCGTCGGCACAGCACGGGAACTGCCAGTAATCCATTTGAGTTTACCTGATGGCGTAATAATCCGTCCTTCCCACCGCCAGGGTAAAAAATTCTCCACAGCATAAGTGAGTGAAGATTTAAACGACGCTACATCCTCTGGATGAATTAATTCCACAAAGGAATTTCCCTCTTGAACAATCGTTTGCGCCTCCAACTCCAATAGTTCACAACAGCCGGAACTGAAAAAAGTAAACCGATAAGGATAATCTGGGCAGGGTGAGTAACGATATACTATCCCAGGCACGTTTGCTACCAGTGCCTCAAATTGAGCTTGAGTGTAATTGAGCTTTGCATGAATTGCTTGCTTTTGACGTACAGCATTCTCTGCCTTTTGATGTAAATGATTCAAACTTTGCAGAGCAGAAGTACTAAAACCTGCTAAACGGCTCATCAGCCGATGATCCTCAGCATCAAAGCGTCGTGTTTCCTGATGGGACACAATCCAAAGAGTACCTAATGGTTGATTGTTGATGTATAGCGGAATCAGCAATCCTTCAACAATGGGAAACTGTGGATAAGATAAATAACTAAAATAGCGTTCTGGATAGGTATAAAGTTGTACTTTTCCCGAAGCAAGTGTCGTCCCACAAGGGCTAAAATTTCTAGGAGTGGTAGTCTGTTCTAAAAACTCCAATGCACCTGCAATTGCTACCCAGCGAAATCTGGATTCTCCATTGGTCTGTGTTTCCAGTAAACTAACTCCCACGGTATCAGCTTGAGATAATTCCAGCCCAATTCTCACTAAAATTTTAAGAAGCAATTGTGGTTCATCACTTAAGTGATGAGACAGGGTGTGGAGAGCTTGGTTTTCAGCAACTAAGTCCGGTTGTCTTTGCGGACGATTGGCCAGTTCTGCTGTAATCAAAACTTCCGCTTCTGTGGCTGCTGGAGTAATGTTTTGAGATAAACGCATACTCTAAATATAGAACTTTAAAATCACAGCCATCTCTGTTACTTTGTAACAGTTAACAAAAAAGATAGTGAGTTTTGCTATATGTAAACAAACTCATCAGTAAAGCATCTCATATTTCTTATTTCAAAAGTATTTGAAATTATCACAAAAACACTTGCTATTTCACTAAAGATGGATGATATGGATGAATAACAAACTAATATTGGAAACTGCTACATTTACTATTACAAAGCATTCATGTTCTCTTTACTCCTACACCGGAAACCGCAGCATCATCTCCCGTAATTCCACCGCCTCACCCTCTGGTGTGTATACAACCTCATCTGACATTGCAATCACAATCCTTTGCCGCCTCGCCCACTCAACCCAAACAATTACATCTGATTTCACCTGTGCTGTCTCCGGTTTCCTTCCCCCTTTGCAAGCAGCCACAAACACAGCTAAGGCGTGACTTGATTCCAATCCTCGTTCGGAGTGCTTCTTTGAAATAAGCGATTGCTTCGCTACTCTTCCCAATCCACCAACTCTCCATCCACACAAGCAATCCCCCACTGCGGAAACATATCGACCAGAGCAAGAAGGGTCACTCGCTCTACCACAAAATGAATTTGGTTTGGATGTGATTGCTTATAGCGCTTCCGGCTATTATGCAATATAGTTTTCTTCTTGCCCCTCTCCTATCATCGCTTTCAGCTTTTAGAATGTACCTCATAGCTGGCGGAAGTGCTGTATATAGGAGCATTAAGGTACCAGGAACATAGAAGTGTTCCTCAAATACACGCTCACCTTGAATTAAAGGGTATATGTATAAGGTAAGCGTTCGGTCACGCACTTAATTGACAGATATGACGAGTTACTTTCTTTATGGCTAAAAGATAATAATTGGTTAAAAGCAATAGTGGCTAATCAAGGATGGGTGATATTAGCGAGTGATTGTTGCAGCCAGAAATTGGACATGATGTATTATGGGTAATTCGAGATTGCTTATCAGGAGAAATAATACTAGCTAAAACCTTATTATCATAGAGAAATGAAGATTTAGTGGCGTTATTATTAGAAGTAACTAATACCCTAAATGTACCAATTGAGGGCGTTGTTAGTGATAGACAACAATCAATTCGTCAAGCTGTTAGGGTAGCATTACTTAGTATTGCTCATGGTCTGTGTCATTATCATTACCTGAAGGAAGCTATTATTCCCATATATGAGGCGGATCGACATGCAAAAAAGGAATTAAAAAAAAAGGTTAGAGGATTACGAGACATTGAACGTAGTGTTGTCAATGAAGATAAGGATTTGGCGACTATTATTAAAGATTATTGCTCGGCAGTACGTAGTTCTATAACCAATGATGGTCATCCACTGTTAGAGGCATCTGGATTAAAGTTACAAGAAAATTTGACGTTGATAGAACAAAGCGATTAACGGATGGAAAAAAAAGTGCTTTACCACCACATGCAGTCAACCTAAAATACCGCCTAGCCAAAGGATTATCTGGGACTGCGTCTTTATTTTCACCTGTTAGGGTTGCATATCAGTGGGAAGATACAAGCTAGTAATATTCTTAACAATAAAATAGCTCTTGATGCTGCTGGACTCAAACAAAGTTATCAGCAACTTTTAACAGAAATGTCCCAACAAAAACGGAAAGTGATATTCATACTTGGCTCGAATTACGCTCTCAATTGCAAAAACACTACGCATTGCCAGAATTGAACAATATCGATTTCGCAGAGACCCCAAAGGTTACTTGGCTAATTTAGAGAGTCGTCTTTTCTAGTAAGTTTTATTACACTAGATAAAGCTAGTCAGGCTCTAGGTTCGGCAAGCTTATCCTTTGAATATACCCAAATGAAATCAACACGAATGAATTTATGTCATTAGGCATAAACTATTCTCAACCTATTGGATAGATGAAGCTTTCCATTAATTTATTTAAGCTTATATGATGATGGAGCAGGAAGCACTTCTTGCCCAAAAAACAGGACGCATCAGAGTAATCGTGCAGGACAACGGCCCAATACATCGGTGTAAAGAGGTACAACAATTATGGTCAAAGTGGAAAGACATGGGGAAAGTACATCTTTTTTCTACCTAAATATTGCTCGGAGATGAATCCAATTGAACTGGAGTGGCAACACCTGAAAAAACATGAACTTGCCTCGAAAAGTTTTGAGGATGAGTACTACTATTGCTTATGCTGTGATTGATGGAGTTCAAAGAAGAGGAAAAAAGGGGAACTACAGTACACAACGTGTAAAATTTAACTCTAATTCTTCTGCTTAATTCTTTATTACATACTTGTAAATTTTCTCCCCGACTTACTTAAGATTAACTTCTATAGTTTGGTTGAAATTTTTATATTTAAAGACAACAGAAAAATTCGTTGTATTAGCCTGGAATGCTATTTATAAATAAAAGATGAATTAGAGTATATTACATCACAATACACTTCAGAGATAGGGCAAGTAAATAAACTTGCTTCGGGTTGCCTTTGAAATACTTGGCTCACTTGCCTGAAAAATAGGTTTTATGAAACTGCTTATCGTTGAGGATGATAAAGATACGGTGGCTGCTCTCACCACTTCTCTGGTAGCACAGCAGTTTACAGTTGATACCGCTAGTGATAATCGATCGGCACTGGAGTTAGCTGAGGCAACAAAGTATGACCTGATCGTGCTAGATGCCATGCTACCCGATGAGAATGGAATTCGTCTGTGTCGCCAACTAAGGATGCAGAATCAGCAAGAGCCTATTTTGCTGCTTACAGGGAAGGTTGATCCGGCAGATAGGATAGCAGGCTTTGAGGCAGGAGCAGATGACTATATTACCAAACCCTACGAGCTATCAGAACTGCTAGCTCGTATTCGGGCATTACTGCGCCGAGGCAGCACAGTATTAACCAAAGTACTCTGCTGGGGTCAGTTGCAGCTTGATCCAAATAATTGCGAAGTCATGTGTCAAGGCAAAGGCTTACATCTCACGCCTAAAGAATACAAACTTTTGGAGCTATTTTTGCGACATCCGCGGCAGATTTTTGACCGAAGGACTCTGCTCGATCGCATCTGTTCGATTGATGAATGTCCTGGTGAAGAAGCTATAACAACTCAAATTCGGGGGTTGCGGCGCAAACTCCAGATGGCTGGGCTAAATTCCGATCCGATTGAAACATTGTATGGGCTGGGGTATCGGCTGAAATCTGTGCCAGAAAAACCGGAGCAGAGTCCAGAGGACGCAAAGACGCAAAGACGCAAGGATACAGAGGTGCGGGGACGCGAGGAAACAGGGAATATATTTGATAGGGTCTCCGCGTTACCCTTCGCCAGTCGCCACAAGTCTTTGCAAGTCGAGAATGTGGCATCCAAGACTCCGACTTCCTCATCGCAAAGCGGCTCAGTCCAAGGTGCTGGTTCACCATGTCTCTCCATCTCCGCATCTTCCTCATCCTACTCACTGAATGAAAATCGATATGATGCAGAGGTGGAGGCAGTGGCGGCAATTCGGCAGATGTGGCAGGATTCTCAGGAGCGATTGCAGGGCCAACTAGCAAAGTTGGAGGAAGCAATCGCCCACCTCTTTACTAAGACTCTCACCCCTGACGGACGGCAGTTCGCCCAGACCATCGCCCATCGGCTGATTGGCTCTTTGGGGGCATTTGGTATGCCGCAAGCAGCAGAACTTGCCCGCCAGATCGAACGCACCTTGAAAACACCAACGGCTGCTGTCCAATCAGAGGAAGCGGTTCAACTAAAATCGCTGCTTGGGCAACTGAGGCAAGTTATCCAGCAGTTACCTACTTTTGCTACAACAGCGCCCACTCCAGTACTGAAGTCTAGCGATCGCGTGGTTTTGTTGATTGATGATGATACTGACTTGATTGAGCGAATGCAGGCAAATGCCTCAAACTGGAGCATTCACCTGGAAACCGTCACTGACCTTACCCTCGCCCGCCAACGCCTTCAGTACCTCACGCCCGATGCCATCATATTGGATCTTACCTTTCCCAATACCACCGAAAGCGGCTTGACCCTACTGGCACAGTTGAAGCACCAATTTCCCACTATTCCTGTGCTGGTTCTGACAGGACTTGGCGATTTAACCAAGCGCGTGGAAGTCACCCGTTTAGGAGCCAACGTCTTTTTGCAAAAGCCTGCCACGCCTACCGAAGTGTTTCAAGCCGTCAGCCAACTCCTCCACCGGATTGACACTATCAATGCCAGACTGCTGATTGTGGATGACGATCCGGCATTGTTGTCCATGTTAGAAGCCCAACTGCAACCGTGGGGCTTTCAGGTCACAACCTTGGCAGATTCAAGCCAGTTTTGGCAATACTTGGAAGCCACCACTCCCGATCTGCTATTGCTGGATGTCGCTATGCCGGGGTTTAGCGGCATTGAACTATGCCAGGTAGTCAAGAGCGATCCGCGTTGGAGTCGGCTACCTGTGTTGTTGTTATCGGCTCATGCCGATGCTGATACCCTGTACCGGGCCCTAGCAGCGGGGGCAGATGACTATATCTTAAAACCAATCGTAGAAGCCGATTTGATTCAGCGAATTTTAAATTTCAATTCCTGGTAGGGATTTAAAATAAGGGACTTCCAAATAAAAAAATAACCAATCACTGTGTTAGCAGGGGAGCAGGGGAGCAGGGGGAGTAAGAAAAATAGAATTATGAATAAATTGGATAATTTATTTCTTGGAAATTCCTAATTAGTAATTGATACTTCATCCCTTAGAGCTGATTCGTAAAGAAAATCTTAAGGGTACTTAACTCATTACTAGGTCTGAGTTTCAGCGAATAAGCGCTTTATTAACTTAAATGCCTAAAACCCTTACTAGACAAGTAGTTTACTTTAGTTTACAAATTAGCTCTCAAGGGATTGATTCAAATAATGATGCTAGCGGCAATGCTACGCGAACGTACTTTGTTATTTTCCATCAATCAATTTAGAGAGAAGTTGGATCGCATGAAACCAGATTAAATCTAACGCCCCTTCATTACGAATAACGAATTGGTATTATGTCCTCTTATACAAATCGATGCATCCTGGTGATTGATGACGAACCTGACCTGTGCAGCATTGTCAAGTTCACGCTAGAACGCCTCAAAAGCTGGAAAATCCTCACAGCTGAGTCTGCACAGGCAGGACTGATGCAGGCAGAAACGCAGCAACCAGACGTGATTTTGCTCGATCTGAGCCTGTATGGTCAAGATAGACTGACTATGCTGCAATCTTTGAAAACTAATCCGACTACGCAGTCGATTCCGGTTATCTTGTTTACCGCCACAGACCCGTCAGACGATTCGCTAGGATTTGACCCCTCTGAATTTGCTGGAGTGATCCTGAAGCCGTTCAATGTCTTGCAGCTTGGCGAGCAGATTATTGAGCAACTGGGGTGGTGAGGTTAGAGTGCAATGCCTTTTTTATGGAAGAGACGCAAAGCAAAGAAAGGGGATACGGAGATATTTCATATCAAATCCAGTTAATCACTTAATTAAGGGTGTGAGTATCAACGGATGCTGACGTACCCATGATTCCACTGCACAAAGTCTGTGATCTGCCTGAGTCAATATATAAGTCAATAATAATACTGCCAGTTGACCGTAACTCAAACCCTGACGATTGCCGTGCGGCGTTGGTAATTCAAGGTCTAGCAAAAACTGGATCTGCATTTGTAACAACCAATGAATGATCACTGGAAGATCATCTACTCGCTCTGATGTAGTACTTTGCAACTGTTATCTAGCCGCCTCAATTATTAGTGAATACCTTTGCAGACTACACTTTCAGGCTGCTATTTGGCTATTCTATTTGTGAAATGAGCGAACCGACCGTTGTTAACGATGATGCTTGTGAAGTTGTTCATAATCCTCAGGAGTATCTACATCAATAACTCCCTCAGCAAAATAAATGCTTGAACAGTTTGAATAATGCTGACGAATGATTTTTCTAGCACCGATATCATCCTGAAGAAGAGCTAGTTCTGAAAATAACGTTTTGTGAAATATAGTAGAAACACCAAGGATACCCGCGTATTCCGAAGCAACTATCATCGAATTTGTAGCTTAATATCTTGTAACAAGTTGATTAATCAGGTCGGAGGAAACAAACGGTTGATCGCATAACATCAGTACGATCGCTTCAATCTCAGATGCGATCGCCCCAATAGCATTTAGTCCACATTGAATGGAACTGGCCATACCAGTTGACCATTTTTGATTATAAACAATGTGGATATCTAAATTTCTCAGATGCGGCTCAATAGTTTCGACGTAAGCACCCAACACAACAACAACTGGCCGACACTGAGAATTAATCGCCGCCTCTGTGATATGTCGAATTAGTGATTTACCTTGGTAAGCTAGGATCTGTTTAGGCTGACCAAGCCTTGTGGAAGCGCCTGCTGCCAAAATTATAATGCCAATGTTAGACATGGTTGCTCTAAGAGAGAATGGATCGAGCCTGGGCGATCGCGCAAGAAACTACCCCTACGTCCGCCAATTACAGCTTGAATTTCTGCCACGATGGACAGGGCGATTTCTTGGGGTGTTTCCGCAGCAATGTCTAGTCCTACAGGGTTATAAATTCGTTGTTCTTGTGCAGATGTGGTAATAATATTTTCTTCAGACAGATCATCCCACAATTTTTGCATCCGGCGTTTTGGTCCTAACACTCCCAGGTAACGCACCTGGGACGGAATCAGAGTCTTGAGAAATGCTAGGTCGCTTAGATAGCGGTGTGTCATGACAACTGCTACAGTTTGCGGTGTCAGCAAATGTTTGTATGAGTGGGAATCATTGAGTTCGCACCAGAGAATTTGGTCAACTTGAGGAAAGCGATCGCCCCTCAAATACCCTGGTCGATCATCAATTACGGTAACGTGCCAACCCAGATGTTTCGCCAAATGCACCACGGGAATCGTATCATATCCAGAACCAAATACGAGCAGTGGTACTAATGGATGAATTACTTCAATCAACACATCAACGCGTCCTTGAGGTAAAGTATATGATTGTACGCAAGTTTGTTTTTTTCTCAGTGCTTGGTGAGTGTCTATTTCTATCTTTTGAGCAATGAAAATATTAGCAACGTGATTGATGACAGTGCCATCTGATTTCAGCATCATTCGAGAACCAACTGTAATATCTGACGCTCCCTCTATTTTAAAGACAGTAGCGATCGCTCCCACTTGCCCAGACTGCAAACAATCTTGAATGAAAGACATTTGGCTCGCAGCAGTTTCATCACCTAAAGATTCAATCAAAACATCGACAACGCCATTACACCCCAACCCAAAGCCAAATACAATGTCTTCATCCGATGTAGTGTCATATCTTACTACTATCGGTTCACCACCGCCAAACATCAGTGATTGCGCCCGTTCAAAAACATCACCTTCCAAACAGCCACCGCTAATCGCACTAATCATTTGTCCATCTTCAAGCAGTAACATCCTCGCCCCTGGTCGGCGATAAACCGAGCCACTTGTTTGTACTACCGTTACTAAAGCACTACGCTGTGCTGACTTTTGGCTATGTACAAATGCTTGCAGGATATGCTGTAACTCGTTCATATACTTATTGCTCACTTACGGAACTATGTAATAGCGCTAAATTTGCGGCAGCAAATTCTACAAGAGTTTGTCAGGCGTGATGGGCAAATCTCTGATTCGCTTGCCGGTCGCGTGAAAAACCGCATTGGCGATCGCCGACGAAATTCCGACCATACCGAGTTCGCCCATGCCTTTAACACCCATCGGATTGACGATTTTATCGTCCTCCTCAACAAAGATCGTTTCGATCTCCAGAATATCGGCATTAACCGGCACATGGTAATGCTGCAAATTCGGGTTCATGATCCGCCCGTAACGATGGTCGATTTCAGTCGCCTCTTGCAGTGCCATACCAATGCCCCAGACAACGCCGCCGATTTTCTGACTGTGCGAGGCCTTCGGATTCATGATCTTGCCGCTGGCGGTCACTTCAATGACCCGCGTAACGTGGACAGTCCCCACATCCGGATCGACCTTCACTTCAATGAACTGCGCGCCGTGCGCCAACGTCGCATACTTCTCGCGCTCCTCTGAGGGACGCGACTCGAATGTTTCCGTGATTGCGGTGAGACCATTACGCTTCATCACTCCGGAGATGTTGACGAAACGCGACGGGTCGCTTTTTAGTCGCAGTCTCCCGTCGAGCATCTCGACATCGGTGGCGGCTGCCCCCTTGAGCGGAGAATTCGATTCCTGGTTCGCGAGTGCGAGCAACTTCGTGCCGATGGCCAGAGCCGCGCCGCGCACGGCCGAGCCGACGCTCGCCGTCGTCCAAGATCCCCCCTGGGACGGTGCCAGAGGGAACTTCGTGTCGCCGAGTTCAAATTTCACCTGCTCCAACTTCAGCCCCAGATACTCGGCAGCGATCATGGTCATCACGGTGTAGGTGCCGGGGCCGATGTCACTGGTCGCACTAGCAACTTGCGCCGTGCCATCCACCCGCAGCGTGATGAGGGCGGCAGCAGGCATCTGGGAAGCGTCCCAGATGCTGGTTGCCATACCCCAACCGACGAGTAGGCGTCCGTCGCGCATTGAGCGCGGCTCAAACTGGCGCTTCTTCCAGCCGAATTTTTCCGCGCCGAGCCGATAGCACTCCCGCAACGCCTTACTCGAAAATGGCTTGCCGCTCTCGGGGTCTACTTCGGCGTAGTTGATCAGCCGTAGTTCGAGCGGGTCGATCTTGAGCGCGTAGGCCAGCTCGTCCATCGCGCATTCGAGCGCGAACATACCGCTAACGGCCCCCGGTGCACGCATCCAGGTCGGGGTGGGGAGGTCAGTGTTGGTAATCTTCAGCGGCGCGTAGAGGTTCGGGCAGGCGTAGACCTGGCGCGTGAAAAGCGTGGTTTCGTCTGAGAACTCATCGATGTTGGAGGTGTTGTGTACGACTTCATGAATCATCGTGGAGAGCTTTCCCGATCGCTCTGCGCCGAGCGCGACCTTCTGAATCGTGTACGGACGATAGCCGTGGCCAGTGAACATTTGTGTGCGCGTATAGACGACCTTGACTGGGCGTTTGAGTTCCCGGGCCGCCATCGCTGTCAGCGCCGGATAATAGTTCGGGCGCAGCGACGATCCGAAAGCCCCACCGACGAAGGGTGAAAGCACGCTCACGTTTTCCTTGGGCACGCCGAAGCTCGAAGCCAAATGTGCGCGCACGCCATAGACCCCCTGCGTCTTGTCGAAGACCGTGAGCTTGTCACCTTGCCAGACCGCGATGGCCGCATGCGGCTCTATGGGGTTGTGGTGTTCGATAGGAATGCGGTACTCAGCTTCTACCTTCACAGCCGCTGTACGCATCGTCTCTTCGGGATTACCGCGCGGCTTTGGAGGCGGCCCTTGGGTGGGGACGCGCGCGATCGCTCGCACCGCCTCGGTGTCGGTCGTGTGCGGCTCTGTGTTGTAGGAGACTTTGACCAGACGTGCCGCATAACGCGCTTGCTCGTATGTCTCGGCGACGACGAGTGCCACAGGCTGCATATTGAAGAAGATTTTGTCGGACTGGAGCGCCCGAAACGACTTGTCTTGCTCATCGGTAGCGCGCGACGGAGCCTGCACCATGGAAAACTTCGGATCAAGCTTTGGTGTGTTCAGGTGCGTGAAGACGCGAATTACGCCTGCAGCGCATTCAGCCTCACGCGTGTCGATTGATTTAATCGTGCCCTTTGCTACGGTTCCCAGCACGATAAAACCGTAAGCGAGATTGGAAACCTGAAATTCTGCGGCGTATTTTGCCTTGCCCGTCACTTTTGCAATGCCGTCTACGCGGCTCATTTCTTTTCCGATGTATCTTGCCATTTCTTTTATTCTCCCTACTTACGCAACACCGCCCGACATCGCTCGCTGCAAAGCGAGAACAATGGCGCGTTTTCCGAGTTCGACTTTATAACCGTTATGTTCAAGCGGTTTCGCATCTTTGAAAGCCACTTCGGCAGCAGCCCGAAAAGTTTCTTCCGTCGCTGGTTTTCCGATCAAAACTCTTTCCGCTTCGCCTGAACGCCAAGGTTTATGCGCGACGCTTCCCAAAACAACGCGTGCCTGTTTGATGTTGTTGCCTCTTGTTTCTAAAGCAGCAGCCACGGCAAGCAGTGCGAAAGCATATGAAGTGCGATCGCGAACTTTTAGGTAATAAGACTTGTCGGCGAAGTTATTCCTCGGCATTTCGATGGCAATGATCAATTCGCCATGCTGAAGATTGTTATCTTTTTCCGGCGTATCGCCCGGCAAGCGATGAAAATCCTGGATCGGGATTGTGCGTTCTTGCCCGTTCGTGCCCCGAACCTTCACAACCGCGTCAAGCGCATAAAGCGCATTCGCCATATCGCCTGGGTAAGTTGCCACGCATTTATCGCTGTAGCCAAAAATGGCATGAATGCGATTGAGTCCCTGAATAGCTCCGCATCCGCTGCCAGGCTCGCGTTTGTTACACGGCATAGCGATGTCGTAAAAATACTGGCAACGGGTGCGCTGCATTAAATTTCCCCCGTTGGTCGCCATATTGCGAAGCTGTACGGAGGCACCAGCTAAAATCGCCATTGACAGAAGCGGGTAATTTTGCCGGACGAGCGCATGGTTAGCCGTATCAGTATTTTTGGCTAACGCGCCGATCAAAATTCCGTTCGAGGTCGATCGAATTTCCGCCAGATTCAAACCTGAGATGTCAACAAGTTCGCTGGGACGCTCGACGTATTCTTTCATCAAATCAATCAAATTTGTCCCGCCTGCGAGAAACTGTGCCGTTTGATTAGCGGAAACGGTGCCAACGGCGCTTGCTGCGTCGGTTGCGCTAGAATATTTAAACGATTTCATCGGCTTTGCCCTCCTTGAATGCAATGGCAATTTCTTCATCACTTGCAAAATGCCAGGTCTGGGCTGTTTCGCGCCCGGAATGAACTTCTCTGATTGCCGCAACGATTCCTAGATACGCACCGCAACGGCAAATGTTGCCGCTCATGCGTTCTCTGATTTCTTGATCAGAGAGTTCTAAATTCTGGGGACTCGTCCGCAAATTGTTAGTGACGTGACTCACTTCGCCGTTTTTGGCTTCCTGCAAAAGCGCCACTGCCGAACATATCTGCCCCGGCGTGCAGTAGCCGCACTGGAAGCCGTCGTGTTTGATGAACGCCGCCTGCATCGGATGAAGATTGTCGCCGTCAGCCAGCCCTTCGATGGTCGTCACCTCTTTTCCCTCGCAGCTCGCGGCAAGTGTCAGACACGAAAGCACGCGGCGTCCGTCAACGATCACTGTACAAGCACCGCACTGTCCTTGATCGCACCCTTTTTTGGTGCCGGTCAATCCAAGTCTTTCGCGTAGGGCATCGAGCAGCACCGTGCGCGAATCCACTTCCAGGCGTTGAGTAGAGCCGTTGATTTTCAACAAGACCTTAACGGCGTTTTCCACCCCAGCGGTCGAAGCGAACACTGCGTCGGGCGAAGCGGCGAGCGTGGCAAAGACCTCCTCTTTAGCCAGCAGGTGGAAGGCGAAGGTGCCGAGTGCCGCAGCCATGTTTTGCCCCAAAAATTTTCGGCGAGCAGCACCGACAATACCGAGTTCGTCGAGTAGTGTTTTTTCGTCCGCGCTGAGTTGCTCATCGCTTTCGGTTAGATCGAAGTCTTGTCGTTCTTGATTGTCGTCCATGATTCTCCTTGCAACATTCTCGAACAAGCCCTGGACAAGTGTTTGTTTTTCGCGCCGACTCTTCTCACGGTCTGCACCCACCAAAGGCGCAGAAGCACCTTCGCTCAATCCGCCCTTGCACTGCAAGAGTTGCTTGTCTATCAGATAAATTCTCTAGATATTGCATCACCAGTATCATCGCCAACCGCCAAGGTGCTTGCGCTGGCTGACCCCGTTGTGGATACAGTGATGCGAAATCTTCATCCTTATAAAAGACTCCAAGTTCATCACGCAGTCGCATATATAAATTACCTTTGGGGAACGCGGCTTTGGCTACACGTACCGTTTCATCAGGAATAGGAGGAATTTCTTCAGGATGTAAGCACATATACTGCCTCCACAGGTATTCCTTCTAGTTTATTGATTACTGAGGCAGCTAACTTAATTTTTTTCTCCCGTGTAACACACGGAAAGGAATATCTATCTTCTCCAAGTAATACACGGTAAATCCACCGTTTTTTTGTTAAGCAATATTTCGCCAACGGTATCCGTATCTCGGCGGCCACCCAAGAAGGCTTATTTAAACCTGTGGTAGCTCATAGATACCCCAATAGTTAATATTATGCTTCTTCAAAATGACTTCAGCATTTTGAATCTCCTCATCTTTGCCTTTTAGTACTAGTAAATATTCACAGCACTGGATGCGATCGCAATAACGCCTAGCTCGGTCTTCAGGAATACCTAAACTAGCTATCACCTTTACTAAATGATTTGTGGCTATAGTACTAACTGCAAGACCCGCTACACTGATAATGAATGCTGTTCCAACCGAACCGACTGCAATTATTACTCCAATACCGCCAGGAAGTACCAAACTGCTAAGACCAACTAATACGCTTCCCCAAAAACTTGTAGTTAAAGCGTCACTAACTGCTCCAGTTGTATCTACACTTTGATTGTTGATACGCGAACTGACTGATACTTCGCCAATAGGATTTATGCGATCTGCAAATTTTGCAAAAATCGCAACTTTTTCCATTGGAAAGCTTGAGGCTTTCAATTCATTAACTGATTGCTCCGCTGCTTTACGGTTAGTAAATACTCCAACAGCGTGCTTGTTATCTGTTGTAATCATATTATCCTTATTTCAGTAAGGCAGCACTAGCTCACCAATAAAACCGAAAGTTATTTCAACAAATTAGTAAATAGTTAACAGTAAACTGTTTTTCAGTTGGGAGTCAAAGTTCCTCACCACTATTGCGTGCTACGTTTGAGTTGGAGATTTAGACACCAACTCAAACTTTGATAACTGATAACTGCTTTAAACTCTTGCCCTATGGTCAGGAAAACTACGAGAAGCTAATGAAAGCATGATCATCCAAACACCCGTCAACAAAAAATTAATCCCTACAAATACTCCCAATACCCAAACTGCGCTGACAGGCCATTGATAGAGAATAAAAATCCCTAGAATAATAGCCATGATCCCGCTAAATAGTACCCAACCCCAGTTTGGATCTCGACGCATTTGAAATGCTGCAATCGCCTCCAATACACCCTCAATAAAAATGATAAATCCAAAAGCTAAGGTGAGAGAGAGTGCAGCACCAAAGATGTTGCTAATCAACAAAATCCCACCAATTACGTATAGAATACCAACTACTAGTGTTGTCCATAAGCCTCGTTTGTGACGTAATTGAAATGCATGAACAATTCGGACGATGCCAGCAATAATTAAAGTCCAGGAGAATACGATTGTGATGGCAATAGTGGCAATAAATGGTTCTGCGATCGCTGCAATTCCCAGCAGAATCATCAAAACACCTAAGACAATTGCCAATGCTGAATTTGTTCTGGTTTCTCTAAAATCTTCAGAAGTCATAGCTTTTCCAAAAATGTTTTGATATGTTGTTAAATCTTAAAAGAGAGACGCGATTAACCCAAGTCTTTCCAAGAGTTATCTCTCCCTTGTGCTCCTCTGCCCCCTCTAAGCATTGACCAGTTCAGGTGATAAGCGCTTCAACACAAGTCGTTCGTGTTCCACATGGACGTAAATTGTGTCGCCTTCGTGGAACTCGCCGCGTAGAATCGCTTTGGCAATCGGAGTTTCTAGTTCTCGCTGAATCGCCCGCTTCAGGGGACGAGCACCGTAAACTGGGTCATAACCGACCTGAACAATCCAATCGAGAGCCTGGTCGGAGATTTTGAGCGAGAGTTTACGCTCGCGCAGTCGCTCCTCTAAACGCTGCACTTGTAGTTTGACAATTTCGCGCAACTCGTCCTTCCGCAAGCTATGGAAGATAATGATTTCATCAATGCGGTTGAGGAATTCGGGGCGGAAACTTTCTCGCACTGCTTCCATGACGCGATCGCGCATTTGTTCGTACTTGCTATCGTCTCCTGCCACATCCAAAATGTATATTGAACCAATATTGCTGGTCATAATCGCGATCGTATTTTTAAAATCTACTGTGCGTCCCTGAGAATCAGTTAGGCGACCATCATCCAGGATTTGCAGCAGGACGTTGAATACATCAGGATGAGCTTTCTCAATTTCGTCAAACAGAATTACAGAATAAGGTCGGCGGCGAATCGCTTCGGTGAGTTGTCCGCCTTCTTCATAGCCCACGTAACCTGGAGGCGCACCGATGAGACGGGCAACAGCGTGTTTCTCCATGTATTCGGACATATCGATCCGCACCAGTGCATCTTCGGTATCAAACAGATATACCGCTAAAGCTTTTGCCAGTTCTGTTTTTCCCACCCCGGTCGGGCCTAAGAAAATAAAGCTGGCAATGGGACGATTCGGGTCTGCCAACCCAGCACGGGAACGTTGAATTGCATCAGCAACAGCTCTTACAGCTTCTTCCTGACCAATCACACGTTTATGTAGCTCTTCTTCCAGATGCAAGAGTTTTTGCATTTCCGATTCAACCAGTCTGCTCAACGGAATACCCGTCCACTTGGAGATAATTTCGGCAATGTCAGCTTCGGTGACTTCTTCGCGCAACAGAGATTTACCGCTAGTCTGGATTTGGGCTAGTCGCGCTTCGGCTTCTTCTAGTTGTCGTTGCAGCTCAGTGAGTTTGCTGTATTTCAGTTCTGCTGCCCGGTTGAGGTCGTAATCGCGTTCGGCTTGCTGAATTTCTACATTGACACGCTCAATCTCTTGTCTAATTTGGCGAATGCGATCGATAATTTGCTTCTCTGCCTGCCATTGAGCATTGAGAGCAACTTGCCGTTCTTTTAACTCCGCAAGTTCTCTCTCCAGCCGTTCTAACCGCTCTCTGGAAGCACTGTCTGTTTCTTTTTGCAGTGACAGCCGCTCCATTTCCAGTTGCAGAATTTTGCGATCGATTTCGTCTAATTCTTCTGGTTTAGAAGTAATTTCCATTTTTAGTTTAGCCGCAGCTTCATCCACCAAATCAATAGCTTTGTCGGGTAGGAAGCGATCGCTAATATATCTCGCAGACAGAGTAGCTGCCGCAACTAACGCACTATCAGAAATCTTCACGCCGTGGTGTAACTCGTAGCGCTCTTTCAAACCGCGCAGAATTGAGATGGTATCTTCCACACTGGGCTGATCGACATACACCTGCTGAAAACGACGTTCCAAAGCCGCATCTTTTTCAATGTACTTGCGGTATTCATCTAGCGTGGTGGCACCAATACAGCGCAATTCGCCGCGAGCGAGCATCGGCTTGAGCAAGTTGCTAGCATCCATCGATCCTTGCGTTGCACCCGCACCAACTACAGTGTGAATTTCGTCAATGAACAAGACGATTTGTCCCTGTGCTTCTTGGATTTCTTTTAAGACAGCTTTCAGGCGTTCTTCAAATTCTCCCCGGTATTTGGCTCCGGCAATTAACGCACCCATGTCTAAAGCTATTAGTTTGCGATCGCGCAATGATTCCGGGACATCACCACTGATAATGCGCTGCGCTAATCCTTCTACAATTGCTGTTTTACCGACACCGGGTTCACCAATCAGTACGGGGTTATTTTTAGTCCGACGAGAAAGGATTTGAATCGTGCGGCGAATTTCTTCATCTCGTCCAATCACTGGGTCGAGTATGCCCTCACGTGCCAATTGGGTTAAATCGCGTCCGTATTTTTCTAGCGCTTCATATTTAACTTCCGGGTTTTGATCTGTCACTTTTTGACTCCCTCGAATCTGTTGAATGATGTTGCGGAGTTTTTTTTCATCCAGTTCAAATTCTTGAAACAACCCTTTACCAAAGCGATCGTCTTTGGCAAAGGCTAGTATTAAATGTTCAATAGAAATATATTCATCACCAAACTCTTTGCGGTATTGTTCGGCGCGATCGAGCAGCCTCTCTAAACTGTGTCCGATGTATACCGAACCACTGCTAGCCCCCGATACCTTGGGCTGACGGTTGATGAAGTCGATAGTGCGCTCGTGTAGTTTTTGAACATTTACCCCGGCTTTGTTGAAAATAGAACTGGCGAGTCCTTCCTGTTCCAGTAGCGCTAGCATCAAATGTTCGCTCTCAATCTGCTGATGCTGAAACTGCTTGGCAATTTCGGGAGTACGAACAAGGGCTTCCCAGGCTTTTTCGGTAAATTGCTCAGGATTGGTTGGTTGCATAATCGTGCCCCTTAGCTGAGAAATAAATTATTTTGTTAACGCTCTTAATTACGAATTTGTAATTCAGCACGGTAGACGCGCAGTTGCGCCTTGAGTTGGGCAATTTCAGTTACCATATCTAGCACCATTGCTGCTCCGACCCAATTCAAGTTCAGATCGCGGTGCAACCTTTGAATCTGCACAACGCGAAAGATATCCTGTCGGCGCAGCATGATTCCTACAGGTTCAATTAATCCCAGGCGGGCAAATCGTTTTAATAATAAAACCGAGGTTTGGGTGAGGTAGGCGGCTTGCTCGAAACTATAGAGGCGATCGCCTGTTTCTGACCACACCACACTAGACAAACTCAGGTTAGAAATCATAATCGCACCTCCGTTAAGCCTTGACGGGAATTAAAACTACTGACCTGCCGCAATTTTTCATAGCACTCTCTTTCTTGGGGACTCAAATCTTTGGGTGTCACAATTTTTAACCGCACGATCAAAGCGGTACGATTACCTTTTGGATCGCGCCAGCCCTTGCCACGTAGTCGGAGTGCTTGGCCGGAATCCACGCCAGCCGGAATCGTCATCGTTACCTTGCCATCGGGCGTAGGAACATCTATTTGTGCGCCAAGTACAGCTTCCTCTGGGCTGACAGGTACTTCGCAAGCAAGATTGTCGCCCTCAAATTTGAAGAAAGGATGGGGCAATAATTCAATTGTCAGATACAAATCGCCGCGTTGCTGACTAAAAGGACTCATCTGTCCTTTGCCTTTGACTCGAATGCGGCTTCCCGATTTTACTCCCGGCGGAATGCGAACAGTGATAGTTTCTCCATCAATTTGTAGCTGCTTCTGTGTACCATGAAATGCTTCAGAAAAAGTGAGAGCGATCACCGCTTCTGTATCCTGTGCGGGAACATCAGTGAAGCGGCCGAAGGGGTCTTCTCCATAGCCAAAGTCGGCGTATTCCCGGAATCCTTCTGGTCTTCTTGTAGTACGATAATTAGCTGTGCGCTGCCTTGTACGACCGCCATTGCGACCTAACCCTCCCAGCAATTCATCAATAAAATCATTAAAGTTGCCATACTGGCTAAAGTCATAACCTTGTGTACCCGCCCCTCTGGGTGGAGGTGCACCCGCCGCAGCCTGTTGCCAGTACTGACCATACTGGTCATACTTCTGGCGTTTTTCCGGGTCGGACAGCACTTCATTAGCTTCGTTAATTTCTTTGAACCGCGCTTCCGCTTGCTTATCGTTAGGATTTAAGTCCGGGTGATATTTCCGTGCCAATTTCCGGTAGGCTTTTTTGATATCCTCCGGAGTGGCGTTCTTACTGACACCGAGAATTTGGTAATAATCTTTGAAATCGGTTGCTGCAACCATCAACACCTCTTGAGATTAACGAGATGGGGGGCAAAGGCATGAGGAAGATGAGGGGTAAGGGGAAAAGGGCAAGAAAGTAATATTAATGTAATTTATTATGCCTTTACCCTTTACCCGAATGGCACGAAGAAAAGGTGAAACCTTGTCAGGGCAGGGTGTTGGGGGTAGAGTTTTGGGTGTAGTGTTTCAGATAATTGAATGCAACTGCGTCAAGGAGTTCAACATCTTCTTAATTCCCCACACCCTACACCCCACACCCAAAAGCCAGGAATACCAAGGATTTACGCTTTTCTTAGTGCCATTTCCCTTTACCCTTTAACCTTTTCCCTTTCATTTCTGGCTTCTGCCCTTTTCGGGGAATCATCTGGTTTAACGACTTCGGATACTCGGTTGAAGAAACTAGAGAATTGTTCTTGAAGCTTGGCAAATGCGCCTGCTGTGTTCTCACGTGCCTTAACTTGCCGCTCTAGATTTTTAATTGCTTTGTCAAATGCTGCATACTCGCGATCGCCTCTGGCATATCCTAGTTCTTGAGCTAACTTGAGTTGGGCACGAGCATCTTCTAGCAACCTCTGTGCTGCGTCGCGATCCTTCTCTGCTAAAGTAACCGCAGTCACTAGATCGGTATGGGCTTTGACTAGCGGCAGGGGTCGAGCTTGTTCTGTCACCACTAAAGTTGAGAGCGCAAGTTGCAGCACGCCTTTGGCTTCATCAATTTTGCCTTCGTTCAACAACCGAGCTGCCTGCTTTGTTGCATCTGGATATCTCTCTAATGGCAGATTGACGATTGCTGTGCGAATCTCGCTTATCAGGTTGTTCAACAGTTCGCGAGCCGCCGGAAAATCTTCTGCAATTGCAACACCCTTTACTTGTTTGCGAATTCGGTCAACCAAATTAAAATCCTGAGGGGCAAAATCGATTATCGCTACCTGAGCCGCCACCGGAATTAGAGCTAGTTTAGGGTATTGTGCTACTAGAATGTCAATTTTTCCAGTTGCTCGTTCTAGGGCAGCAATTGCTTCTTGAGTCTTTCCGTGCTCAATGGCAGCGATCGCTTTTTTAGTTTCTTCGATTGCGGCGATCGCTTCTCGATCCAGTTTACTTTCAGCCTCAGCTGTTGCCTGTTGCCTCTCCTTTTCAATCTCCTGCTGAAGACTAGTATCAAGCTGATTCAATCTTTCAGGAGATACCGCAGCAGAGCTAACTGCATGAACGGGAGCAATGAATAAAAGCGTGGAGAAAAGAATACCCACTAACAGGACTTGCAGCCTTCTAAAGAATCTGTGATATTGGTTCACGATCATTCTCCTGGTTTATAAACTTGTTTTACGCCCCGCCGTAGCCGATGGCGCAGAGCGCCCGCTGGAAGCGATCGCAACTCTGGAAATTTACGATCTGACTTTAGACCTGGAATAAGTGCCTTTTTCGTCGCGA
>NZ_JAAGOG010000448.1:0-1160 GCF_010747425.1 Nostoc sp. UIC 10630 | reverse complement strand
TATAGGACTAATATTTGATTTCTGAAAAAGCTCCGTACATTTGAAGGGTGGGGAAATCAAAGGTCGTGTGTCGGATAAACCACTCAAACATCCACTTCAGATGAGAGAACGAAGGAATCAAAGCACAGAAACGCCGCACCCAGGTTTTAGCTTGTAACCAAATATCCTCAATTGGATTTTGTGATGGACAATTAGGAGCAAAACGGACGCAGTGAATTTGCCATTCTTCTTCCGGTAAACCAAGATTTACCTCGCCTAAAAAGTCTTGGACTTGATGGGAACGATGGTAAGAAGCACCATCCCAAAAAATAAGTAATTGTTGCTGAGGGGACTGGTCTAATAAATAACGTAGATAATCAATTGTATTTTCTGAGTTACCTGCCTTATATGCTTTAAGAAGTAATTCGCCTTTGAGATAGTCAACTGCTCCGTAGTACGTCTGCTTGTCTCGCTCATTGACGACCGGAACTGCAATTTCTTGGTCAGTTTTACCCCAGACATACCCACTCAAATCTCCCCACAGCAGATGACACTCATCTATTAAAAATACTCTCAATAATCCTGCTTCTATTTCTTTTCTGCGGCTTGCCAACAATGTCTCAATTTGTTTTTTTTTACAGCTACAGCCTCATAGTCTGTTTTGGGATTGAGCTTTGTGGTTTTCTTCCAACTGATTCCAGCCGCATCAAATAATTCGTAATAGCTGCGTTTCGACTCGTAAGTGACATCATATTCAAACGCTAGTTTATATTCCAGTTCACCTAGTTCCCAATATGCCTTCGTTTGTAGCCAACTTAATACTTCTTCTCGTTGTTCAGTACTCAAATAGCTTTTCCTGCCCTTATAGCTCAGATGCAGTCCCGAAACCCCATATTCCTCGTAACTTTGCTTCCAACTTGTTATCGAACCAACTGACACATCTAAAATTGTTTGAATTTCTTCATACTTGTAGCCTTGATAAATCAGTTTGACTGCCAATGCTTTCCTGACTTCACGCGCATCTGAACGAGCATCTATAAATTCTTGTAGTTCTGCGTTAGCGAAGCTCACCGAAGGTATCGCCCCTTGTAGATGCTGATTTATCATGGTTCACTCTTAGACCGATATTTACCTCAGTATTATCTCGTAGTCTTTTTCAAAAATCAAATATGATTCCTATA
>NZ_JAAGOG010000447.1:0-1162 GCF_010747425.1 Nostoc sp. UIC 10630 | reverse complement strand
GGGAAGCAGGGGGAAGGGGGAGAATTCGTAACTCCTAACTCTTCACGGGCTAAACCTTAGCTATCCGCTAACAGCACTCGGAACTCAGCACGGGCTAAACGCCCCGCTACCGCTAACGGAACTGTTTTGCCCAATGCCCAATGCCCCATACCCAATGCCCAATTCCCAATTCCCAATGCCCAATATTTAATACTTCTATGCCTTGGTCTCGGATTATTAGTGGAATTGTTGCGATCGCTCTTGCTCTTTCTGTTACCCTTTTGGGTGGCTGGTACTTTACCATCATGTTTGCGGTTGTCATCTTTTTGGGTCAACAGGAATATTTTAATTTGGTGCGAGCCAGAGGCATCGCTCCCGCCGCTAAAACCACTATGCTTGTCAGCTTAGTTTTGCTAGTAATTTGTACCATTGATGGCAGTTTAGCTGACGCTGTGATGCCCTTAGCTGGCACACTTATCTGTTTTTACCTGTTATTTCAGCCCAAATTTGCCACGATCGCTGATGTTTCTGCTTCTATAATGGGGCTATTTTACGTAGGTTATTTGCCAAGTTACTGGGTGCGATTACGAGCAATTGATAGTGCCGTTTTTAGCAATCTACCTTTCGGGGGTTACTGGCCTACAACGTGGACAGACTTCTGGGAAAAGGCAAGTTCTGCTTCTTTACCACAAGGTTTTACAGCAACAATGCTGACTTTTTTGTGTATTTGGGCAGCCGATATTGGTGCTTACACCATTGGCAAATTCTTTGGGAAAACCCGTCTGTCTGAGATTAGCCCGAAGAAAACTGTAGAAGGTGCTGTATTTGGCATTACTTCAAGTGTTGCTGTAGCCATAGCAGGAGCCTATTATCTCCACTTGCCCAGATCCTTGTTGACTGGTTTAGCATTGGGTTTGTTGATTGGCATTGCTAGTCTTTTAGGGGATCTTACCGAGTCTATGCTCAAGCGTGATGCTGGAGTCAAAGATTCTGGACAATTAATTCCCGGTCACGGTGGTATTTTAGACCGTACTGATAGTTATATTTTCACAGCACCTTTGGTTTATTATTTTGTGACACTACTGTTGCCGCTACTATAGAGCTTTTTGGTTGAGTTCAAAAGAGGCAGGGGAGGCAGGGGGAGAGATGGTGCAATTACTCCTTCTACAAGGCTTTCAAGCCC